>NZ_JBEYYF010000015.1:0-138726 GCF_040645415.1 Pseudonocardia sp. NPDC046786
GGATCAGCGGGGCGCCGAGTACCTGGGCGAGTGCTTGTGCGAGTGCGGTCTTGCCGGTGCCCGGCTCGCCCTCGCAGAACAGCGGCCGGTTCATCCGCAGCGCCAGGAACGCGGCGCTGGCCAGGTCGTCGGCGGGGAGGTAGCCGGTGCCGGACAGCGCCTTAACCAGCACCTCCGGCGAGTCGAACCCGGTGCGGGACGGCTCGGCTGGGGACTCTGCCACGGGTGTGCCTCCTGGGCCCGGGCGCGGCCGGGGGGTCCCCGGTCGCGCCCGGCGGGTGGGAGCGGGATCAGGACTCGTCGGCGCCGATGGCACCGATCAGGCGCAGCACGTAGTCCGGCGCCAGCGGGAGCTCCCGGACCTTCGCCCCGAACGGGGCGAGCGCGTCGGCGACGGCGTTCGCCACCGCGGCCGGGGCGGCGATCTGGCCGCCCTCACCCATCCCCTTGATGCCGCCGATGCTGAACGGCGACGGTGAGCAGAGGCTCAGCACCTCGATCGGCGGGATGTCGGTGGAGGTCGGCACCAGGTAGTCCATGTACGTCGTCGTCTGCGGCTGGCCGTCGTCGCCGTAGACGAACTGCTCGAACAGCGCGCCGCCGACGCCCTGGGTGATCGCGCCGTGCACCTGCGCCTCGACGATCATCGGGTTGATCACGGTGCCGCAGTCCTCGATCGCGACGATCCGGTCGAGGGTGACCGAGCCGGTGCCCGCGTCGACCTCGCACAGCACCACGACGCAGCCGTTGGCGTAGGTCGCGGGCGGGTCGTAGAACCGGGTCGCGGTGAGCAGCGGCTCGTCCGACCGCACCTCGGAGTCCCAGTAGGCGGCGTAGGCGACCTCCGCCATCGTCTTCGACACCCCGGGGGCCCCGGTGACCGAGATGACCGAGTCGTCGATCGTGAGGTCCTCCGGGTTGGCCTCCAGCATGTTCGCGGCGACCTTGAGGATCTGCTCGCGCACGTCGGCGGCGGCCCGGGCGACGGTCGCGCCGCCGATCACCGCACTGCGGCTGGCGTAGGTGCCCAGCCCGTAGGGCGCCGACTCGGTGTCCCCGTAGATGACCTTGACGTCGCCGATCCCGACGCCGAGACCGTCGGCGGCGATCTGGGCGTAGGCGGTCTCGTGGCCCTGCCCGTGGCAGGACGTGCTCACCGCGACGGTGACGGTGCCGCTCGGGTCGACGGTGACCGTCGAGTTGTCGTGCGAGGGCAGCGGGGTACCCGCCTGCGCCGAGGAGTCGCTGCCCCACGCGGTCTGCTCGACGTAGGAGCTGATCCCGAGCCCGAGGTAGCGGCCCTGCTCGCGCAGCTCCGCCTGCCGGGCCCGGAACGCGGCGTAGTCGACCGTCTCGATCGCCAGGTCGAGGGACTCGTGGTAGCTGCCGCTGTCGTAGAGCTGCTCGGTGATCGAGCGGTACGGCAGCTCGTCGGCGTGCAGCATGTTGCGGTGCCGGATCTCGACCGGGTCGATGCCGAGGCCGCGGGCGATCTCATCGACCACGATCTCGCGGACGGTGTTCGCCGCCGTCCAGCCGACGCCTCGGTAGGCGGCGACCGGGCTCTTGTTGGTCAGCGACGCCGCGACCGTCTCGTCGTAGGCGTCGAGCCGGTACGGCCCGGGGAACGACTTGGCGGCCAGCGCCGGCTCGATCAGTGCGCTCTCGGTGTTGAAGGAGTAGCCACCGCCGTCGCCGACGAACTCGCCGCGGACCGCGAGCAGCTTCCCCTCGTTCGTGACGGCGACCTCGAGGGTGATGTGCTCCTCCTTGGCCTGGGTCGCGGCCAGCAGGTGCTCGTGCCGGTCCTCGATCCACTTGACCGGCCTGCCCAGGGCGACCGCGATGAAGGGGATCACGATCTCCTCGGGCGAGGTGCACATCTTCTGCCCGAACCCGCCGCCGACCTCGGGGGCGATCACCCGGACCCGGTGCTCGGGCAGGCCGAGCTGGCCGGCGATGATCGAGCGCAGGAAGTGCGGCATCTGGGTGGACGACCAGACCGTGAGCTGCTTGTCGTGCCGCTCGTAGTCGGCGAGCACGCCCCGGGTCTCCATCGGCGCGGCGCCGTAGCGGTTGTGGTGGAACGCGATCTCGAAGACGTGGTCGGCGGCGGCGAAGGCAGCGTCGCTGTCCCCGTGCCGCTCGGTCTGCCGGTAGATCTCGTTGGTGCCCAGGTCCTCGAACAGCAGGGCGGCACCCGGCGCGTTGGCGGCGGTGACGTTCGGGATCGGCGGGAGCACCTCGTACTCGACGGCCGCACCGAGCTCCTCGGCGGCGTCCTCGGCGGCGTAGCGGTCGGCCGCGACGACGACGGCGACCGCGTCGCCGACGAACCGGACCTTGTCGACGGCGATCACGTTCTGCGGGGTGCGCAGCAGGTGGTCCAGGGCGACGTGGTCGATCAGCGGGGGTACGTCGGCCAGGTCCTTGCCGGTGAACACCCACACCGAGGTACCGAGACCGGGCAGCACCGAGGTGTCCACCGAGACGATCCGGGCGTGCGGGTGCGGCGAGCGGACGTAGACGGCGTGCAGCATCCGGGGCCGGACCAGGTCGGCCACGTAGCGCGCGTTGCCGGTGAGGAACCGGGGGTCCTCGACCCGCTTGGTGCGCTTGCCGATCCACTTGTCGGTGCGGATCCGCAGGTGCTCGGCGGCGAGCCCGTTTCCGGCCGCGGGGGCAGCGGTGGGGGCGGGGAGAGTCTCGGTCATGGTGGGAGTTCCCTTCTGGAGGGGGCTGCTCGGGAGGGGCGAGACCCTGGGTCAGGACGCCCGGGCGCCGGGCTGCGCGGCCTTGGCCGACGCGGCGGCCGCCGAGACGGAGCGGACGATGTTGGTGTAGCCGGTGCAGCGGCAGAGATTGCCGTTGAGACCGACCCGGATCTCGTCGTCGGTCGGGTCCGGGTTCTCGGCGAGCATCGCGTGCGTCGTCATCACCATGCCCGCGGTGCAGAAGCCGCACTGCAGCCCGTGGTTGTCGGTGAACGCCTGCTGGACGTGGTCGAGCGTGCCCTCCTCGGCAAGGCCCTCGACGGTGGCGATCTCGGCACCCTCGGCCTGCACGGCGAAGACCAGGCAGGCCCGGACGGCGCTGCCGTCGAGCAGCACCGTGCACGCGCCGCAGACGCCGTGCTCGCAGCCGAGCTTGGTGCCGGTCAGCCCGACCTCCTCGCGCAGCACGTCGGCGAGGGTGCGCCGGGGTTCGACGAGCACGTCGTGCGTCTCGCCGTTGACGGTCAGTCCGATCGGGTGCTTGGGGTGGGTCGACATCATCGGTCGTCTCCTCGGGTTCGGTCGGTCAGCCGCGGGCGCGGTCGAGGGCGGTGCGGAGGCCGCGGGTCACCAGGACCCCCGCGACGTGCCGCCGGTAGGCGGCGCTGCCGTGGATGTCGCCGGTCGGGGTCAGCGCCGACGAGACGGCCGCACCGGCCGAGCGGAGCAGCTCCTCGTCGACGTCGGCCCGGGCGGTGCCGACGAGCAGCTGCTCGGCGTCGGCCATCCGCTGCGGGGTGCCACCGCCGCCGAACACGGTGACCCGCGCCTGCGCGACGGATCCGCCGGTGACCGCGACCAGGGTGACGACGCCGACGATCGCGAAGTCGCCGTGCCGGCGGGTGACCTCCTCGAACGACCAGCCCGCGCCCGGCTCGGGGCGGTCGAAGGTGACCGAGGTGGCGACCTCGTCGGCGGCCAGCGACGTCGTCAGGTAGGAGTCGAAGAAGTCGGCGGCGCCGATCGTGCGGGTGCCGCCGGGTCCCTGTGCGGTGACGGATCCGCCGAGGGTGGCGAACACGGCAGGCATCTCGGCGGCCGGATCGGCGTGGCACAGGCTGCCGACCACGGTGCCCCGGTTGCGGATCTGCGGGTGCCCGACGTGCCCGAGCGCGGCCGCCAGCATCGGGACCGCGGCCGTGACGTCCGGGGAGATCTCCACCGCGTGCTGGCGGGCGGTCGCTCCGACGGTGATCCCGGCCGGGCCGACCTCGACGGCGTCCAGACCGGGGATCCGGTTCAGGTCGACCAGGTCGGTCGGGTTGGCGAGCCGCAGGTTCATCATCGGGACCAGGCTCTGGCCCCCGCAGATGACCTTGGCGTCGGCCGCCGCCCCGAGGTGCCCGACGGCCTCCTCGACGGTCCGGCAGGAGTGGTAGGTGAACGTGGCGGGTTTCATCGGGTGTCCCCTCGGGAGCGGGTGCGTGAGCGGCGGCGAGGTGGTGGGGTCCGCGGTCCCGCTCGGCGGTGGCGCGGGACGGGCGGATCGAGATCGAGAACGTCACCGAGCGTAGGAGCGGGCCGGATCGGCATCTTTGGAATCCGTGCCGAAGGGATCGCCGAACTTGGCGGAGCTGCACAAGCGGCCGCAGCATGTCAATTCCGTGCTGCGTGATGTGAATGACATGTTACGAGCCGAGGTCGCGGGTCGATCCCGGAAGCGGCTCCGCAGATGCGGCTATCCGGCCGGGTTCCGGTTGCCCGCGGCGTCCAGCACCGCTTCGATGATCTTCTGGTAACCGGTGCACCGGCAGAGGTTCCCGGCCAGTGCCACCCGCACGTCGTCCTCGTCCGGTTCCGGGACCCGGTCGAGCAGCGCCGTCGCCGACACCACCATCCCCGGCGTGCAGAACCCGCACTGCACCCCGCCGGCCTCCAGCAGCGCCCGCTGGACCGGAGCGGGCGAGTCGGCAGTGCCGATGCCCTCCACCGTCGTCACCGCACGGCCGTCGGCCTGCACCGCGAGGTAGGAGCAGGCGTTCACCGGGTCGCCGTCGAGCAGCACCATGCAGGCCCCGCACTCGGAGTCGTCGCAGCCCTCCTTCGGCCCGGTGATCCCGAGCTCGGTACGGAGCACCGAGAGCAGGGTCCGGTGCGGATCGAGATCGAGCGCGGACCGGACCCCGTTGGCGGTCAGGACGACGGGGACGGGTGTCATGCGGTCCTCCCGGCAGGGATGTGGGGGGCGTTCCGGGCCCGCCCGGCGGCGGCGGTCAGCGCCCGCCCGACGAGCACGGCGACCATCGCGGCGCGGTACCCGGCGCCGGCGCGCACGTCGCTGATCGGCCGGACCGAGGCCCGGGCGGTGGCCCCGGCCAGTGCGAGGGCCACCGGATCGGGGTGCCGGCCGGCCAGCAGGTCCCCGATCCCGGGCACCAGCAGGCAGGTCGGCGCGACGGCGGTGAGCGCGACCGCGGCCGCGACGAACCGCCCGTCCGGATCGAGGGTGACCGCGGCGGCGGCCCCGACCACCGCGATCTCCATCGCCCGCCGGTGTTCGAGCCGGACGTAGGCGCTGCCCGAGCGCGGCGCCGGGGCGGGCACCGTCACCTCGGTCAGGAGCTCGTCGGGGGCGGCGGCGGTCCGGCCCGGGCCGGTCAGGAACCGCTCGACCGGCAGGGTCCGGTGCCCGCCCGCCCGGCGCAGCCCGATCCGGGCGCCGAGCACGAGCAGCGGCGATCCGGTGTCCATCGCCGGCGAGGCGTTCATCAGGTTGCCGCCCAGCGTCCCGGTGGCCCGGGTGGCGGGCGAGCCGACCAGCGCCGACGCGTCGGACAGCGCGGACCAGCGGTCCCGGACGGCCGGATCGGTGGTGAGCGTGGCGTGGCTGGTCCCGGCGCCGATCGTGAGACCGGCGTCGTCGGCGTACAGCCCGCGCAGCTCGTCGATCCGGTGCAGCGCGAGCAGCGACCCCGGCAGCGGCGCCTTCCCGCCGCGGGCCGCGACGACCAGGTCGGTGCCGCCCGCGACCGGGCGGGTGCCGGGCCGCTCGGCGAGCAGGTCGAGTGCCTCGGCGAGGGTGCCGGGGGCGGCGTAGCTGCGGTGGTTCACGACCGGCCCCCGTCGGCCGGATCGTGCAGCGCCGTCCAGACCCGTTCCGCCGTCATCGGCAGCGCCCGCACCCGGCGGCCGGTGGCCACGGCGATCGCGTTGCCGATCGCGGCGGTGGTGCCGACCACGGTGGGCTCGCCGACCGCCTTCGCGCCGTACGGCCCGCCCTGGTCGACCGGGTCGTCGAGGAACTCGCTGACGATCCGGGGCGCGTCGGCGGCGGTGACCAGCTTGTAGCCGAGCAGGCCCGGGTTGAGCTGATGCCCGTCGGCGTACCGGCTGCCCTCCAGCAGTGCCATCCCCATCGCCTGGACCACCCCGCCCTCGACCTGCCCCTCGGCGCCGACCGGGTTGAGCACCCGGCCGAACTCGTGCACCGCGACGACCTCGCCGACCGTGGCGACCCCGGTGTCCGGGTCGACCCGCACCCGGGCGACGTCGCAGAAGAACGACGGCGCCGCGAAGGCCGCGTAGCCGAGCCGCCCGCCGCAGCCGCTGACGTCGTGCTCGGGCAGCGGCGGCGGGGTGCCGGAGCCGCTGGCGATCAGCTGCGTCGAGGCGGCGAACTCGGCGATCGGGACGGACCGCTCCGGGACGCCGCGGACCCGGACGGTGCCGCCGGCGAGCTCCAGGTCGGCGCGGTCGATCTCCAGCCGGGCGGCCGCCAGGTCGAGCAGCCGGTCCCGGATCACCCGGGCCGCCTCGACCACCGCCCGGCCGTTGTTGAAGGTGGTCTGGCTGCCGGCGCTGCCGATGTCGAACGGCCCGCAGCCGGTGTCCTGGTACTGCACCGAGAAGGCACCGGGCGCCATCCCCAGCTCCTGCGCGGCGAGCAGCGGGAGCCCCATCACCGAGCCGCTGCCGTTCTCCTGCGCGCCGGTGACGATCGTGCCGGTGCCGTCCGGGTTGATCCGCAGGTGGGCGCCGGAGGGCACGGACAGGCTGAACCACCAGCCGACGGCGATGCCGAGACCCTCGTGCGGGCCGGGCTCCGGGCCGCGCGCGGCCAGCTCGACCGCCCGGTCCAGGCACTCGACGGCACTGGCGCTGACGAACCACTGCCCGGTCTGCCCGGTGTCGCCGGCCCGAACCAGGTTCCGGCGCCGGAACTCGACCGGATCGAGCCCGGCCAGCGCGGCCAGCTCGTCGGTGTGCTGCTCGACCGCCCAGCAGGTCTGCGGCCCGCCGGGGGCGCGGACGCTGCCCGCCGGGGTCCGGTTCGTGTAGACGGTGTGCACCTCGGCGTGCAGGTGCGGGATCCGGTAGGGGCCGGCGACCATCATCAGTCCGATCTCGGTCGCGAACAGCGCGTCGCCGCAGTAGGCGCCGGAGTCGAGCACCAGCCGGGCCCGGCGGGCGGTGATCGTGCCGTCGCGGCGCAGGCCGGTCGTCAGCCGGATCCGGGTGGCGTGCCGGACCTTGTCGGTGGCCAGGAACTCCTCGCGCCGGCTGAACACCAGCCGGACCGGCCGCCGGGTGGCCCTGGCGAGCAGCGCGACGTGCGCCTCGAAGTGGAAGTCGCACTTGCCGCCGAACCCGCCGCCCAGGTGCGGGACGACGATCCGGACGTCGCTCAGCGGCAGCTGGAGGGTCTCGGCGACCCCGGCCCTGGCCGGGAACGGGACCTGGCTGGTGCTCCAGATCGTGACCGTCGTGCCCTGCCACTGGGCCACGACGGCGTGCGGCTCGATCGGGACGGCGTGCACCATGTCGCTGGTGTAGGTCTCGGTGAGGGTCAGGTCGGCCTCGGCGAAGCCGGCGGCGACGTCGCCCTTGACCGAGGTCATGTGTCCGCAGTCGTTGTGACCGCGCTGCACGCCGGACTGGGTCCCGTAGCCGGCCCAGCCCGCGTGCACCGGTGCCGAGTCCGGGTCCAGCGCCGCCTCCGGATCGAGGATCGGGGGCAGGTCCTGGTAGACCACCTGCACGGCGGCGACGGCCGCGGCGGCGTGCTCGGCGGTGTCGGCGGCGACGGCCGCGACGATCTCCGCCTCGAACCGCACCACGTCGGTCGCGAACAGCGTGCGGTCCTTCACGAACATCCCGTAGCGGACCGGCGGGGCGTCCGCCGCGGTGAGCACGGCGTGCACCCCGGGCAGCCGGGACGCCGCGGTGGTGTCGATCGAGACGATCCGGGCGTGCGGCCGGCCGGCGTAGACGAACGCGGCGTGCAGCAGGCCGGTGAACGACAGGTCCGCGGTGTAGCGGGCCTCGCCGCTCACCTTCTCCGGCCCGTCCCGCCGGACGAACCGGCTGCCGAGCACGGTGGGCGGGACGGTCGCGGTCATCGTGGGCTCCTTGCCGGGGAACGGGACGGGACACCCGGCCTGCCGGACGGCGGCCCGGGCATGCGCGGTGGGACGAGCGGCGGCCCGACGGCCCGCACGCGGACCCGGACGGCCGGGTCGCGCAGGTAGGACAGCGGGATCTCCTCGACGCCCGCCACCCGGACGCGCTCCGGCCAGGCGCCGGCCTGCACGGCGTGGTCGACGGCCTCGGCGGACAGCTCCTCGACGGCCCGGCGGAGCAGGTCCGGGCGGCCGCCGCAGATCCGCTCGGCGGTGCCGCCGACCGGGGCGACCGCCGCACCGACCGCGTTGGCGACCTCGCCGTGCGGCGGCCGTACGACGCGGCCGATCCCGGGCAGCCGGTCCGGCGCGATCCCGCCGCCGCCGCCCACGACGAGCACCGGCAGCCCGTGCGCGCCGAGCCCGATCCGGTCCACCGCCTCGGCGAGCAGCTGGTCGTACCGGGCGAGGCGGCGGGCCAGCCCGGCCCGGTCGGACTCGGGCACGCCGACACCGCCCGCGGTCGTCCGCCCGTCGGCGACGGCCGCGTCGGTGAGGGTCGCGAGCGGGCCGCCGTTGCACCGGGCGTCGCGCAGCGATCCGCCGCCGAGCGGGAGCACGACCAGATCGGGCAACCGCAGGTTGGTCACCACCCCGCCGATCGTGTACGGCGAGGTGGACTCGTCGGGGAAGCCGTCGACGAGCCGGCCGACGGTGGTCCGCGAACCGCCCACGTCGACGACGACGGCGTCGGCCAGGCCGCTGCCGTGCGCGCCGCCGCGCATGCTGTTCGCCGGTCCGCTGCCGATCGCGAGGATCGGGAAGCGGGTCGCGTGGCCGAGCGCGCGCAGCGTCCCGTCGCGCTGGGTCAGGAAGCACTCGGCGTCCATCCCGTGCCGCCGGACGACGGCACGCAGCGCCGAGGCGGTGTGCTCCACCCCGCCGGAGAGGGCGGCGTTCAGCACGGTGGCGTTCTCCCGCTCGAGCAGGCCCATCGAGCCGATCTCGTGGCTGGCCGACACGGTGACCGGGCCCAGCCGGTCGGCCAGGATCCGGGCGGCCCGCAGCTCGTCGGCCGGATCGACCGGGGAGAACACGGCGGTGACCGCGACGGCGTCCGCGCGGCCGGCGACGGCGTCGGCGAACCGGGCCACCGCCCGCTCGTCGAGCGGGGCGATCCGGGTGCCGTCGAGCTCACAGCCGCCGGCGACGATCGCGGTACCGGCGTCGACCATCGAGCGCAGCCCGGCCGGCCAGGTCGCCATCGGCGGGATCGCCCCGCTCAGCGGCGCCCCGATCCGCAGCACCGCGACCCGGCGCAGATCGGCCCCGGCGTCCACCGAGTCCTGGCTGCGGTCGGTGCCCAGGCTGATCGCGCAGACCGCCGCGGGATCGACGGTGCCCCGGACCAGCAGCGACGACACCGCGGTGTCGATGCACTCGGCGAGATCGGCGACGGCGGGCACCTTGGCCCGGGCGGTGACCGAACCGTCGGCGTCGACGAGCACGGTGTCGGTGTTGGTGGACCCGACGTCGATCCCCATCCGCAGACCGGTCGCACCGCTGCGTTCAGGAGTCACGTCCGGCTCCCGTCGCCACCGGCCGGGCGGAGCCGGGCACCGGTGCCAGGTCGTAGCCGAACAGCCGGGGCCCGACCACGTCGAGACCGGCCGGGGTCCACCAGACATCCGGGGTGGGGATCGCGACCACGCCGACCCGGCGTCCGTACTCCAGGCGCTCGGTCCCGATCGGGCGGCCGTCCTCCAGCGCGAGCACCGCGATCACGTCCGGCACGGTCGCCACGACCTCGCCGTCCTCCAGCGCGAGCAGCACCTCGTTCTGCAGCTCCAGGCGCAGCCGCCGGGTGTCGGTGGTGCCGCTGTCGACGACCGCGTGGCCGCGGGTGAACCCGGCGCCGCTGCTGCGTTCCAGCTCCACGATGCGTCCCTCGGCCAGCACCCGGCCGCCGGTCAGCTCGGCGAGCGCGGACGGCCAGCCGTCCCGGCAGCGCTGCATGGCGGTGCCGACCTGCAGCGCCCGGGACACCGAGCCCGGGATCACCGCGGAGCGGGCGACCGGCCCGGTCATCACGTAGAGCGCACCGGCGCACACCCCGCCGAGCGCGGCCGTGCAGCCGCGGGCGAGCCGCTCCGCGTCGGTGTTGTTCGCGGTGTGCAGGACGATGTCGTTGCCCCGCCCGTCGGTCAGGACCAGCGGCCCGGCCGGCACACCGGCCACGTGCATCGCCTGCTGCTGCATCTCCGGGAAGGCCCGGCCCATCCCGTCCGCGTCGAGCAACGGCAGCCCGAGCAGCGCCGCCCAGGAGACCGGGAGCAGGCCGTTCGCCCCGGCGATCTCGTAGCACATGACGGTGTCGACGGGCCGGTCGTGCAGCGCGGCGACGGCATCCGCCAGCTGCCTGCCCTCCTGGCCGCTCCAGATCCGCTCGTGCGCGATCGTCGGCGACCCGATCAGCCCGCACGGCATCACCAGCGTGTCCGGACCGAGCCCGTCGGGTGGCAGAACCGGGACCGGCCCCGACTCCGCGATCGCCAGGCGTGCCATCGCCAGCCCGACCGGGGTGTCCCCACCGCCGCCGGCACCCAGCACGGCACAGCCCAGCGCGTAGGCCTCGATGTTCTGGTCGCTGAGCTGCACGTCGAGAACGTAACAGCGCATTTTCCGCTCGCTATGTGCACGTTGCACGAGATTTGGCATTCTTTCGGCACTTCTGACGATCGGAGATGCCGTGCCCCCGTTGAGCGAGGTTCTGCGTGCACCCGGCCTCGCCCTGGAGCCGATCGGCGAGCAGCTGCCGGACGTCGACGTCACCTGCGTGGCGCTCGCCGAGGACCTCGAGGATCTGGGCCGCGCCCCGGCGGGCTCCGCGGTGGTCCTCGGCCGCGGCGCGCACGCCGCCGTCGGAACGTACCGGTTCGACGTCGCGCTGCGGGCCGCCGCGGGGCGCGGGGTCGCGGCCGTCGTGCTCTCCGATCCGGCCGTCGCGCCGACCACGACCTCGGTCGCCGCGGCCCGGCGGCACGGGATCGCACTGCTGCGCGACGTGAACGCCGGCGGGATCGTCCCGCTGCTCTGCGAGCTCGACGCCGCGTTGCGCGGTCCCGCCGAGCTGGCGCTGCGGCGGGCGCTGCTGACCGTGCAGCGGCTCGCCGGCCGCCGGGGCACCGCGGCCGCCGACCTGGTGGCCGACGTCGCGCGGATCACCGACTCGGAGATCGAGCTGACCGACCGTCCGGACGGCGGGCAGGCGTTCCCGGTCGGGATGGACGACGAGGCGACCGAGTGGGTCGTCGTCCGGGCCGCCACCGGCGCGGAACGGCCCGAGCTGCCGCTGATCGGCCGGCTGCTCGCCGACGCGCTCGGACTCGCGCACCTCGCCGAGCGGCGGGCCCGCGACCTGCCGATCCGGTCCCGCGCCGAGCTGCTCTCCGAGCTGCTCGACAGCTCGCCCCGTGGCCGGTCGGAGCTGCTGGGCCGGGCCAGGGCGATGGGGCTGCCGATCGACGGCTGGCATCTCGTCGCCCGGTTCGAGCTGGAGGAGGCCGAGCGCCCCGAGCCGGACGAGGTGGCCGCGTTCGCCGCCCGCGAGGAGCTCGCCCGGATCCTGCTCGACGGCGTCCGCAGCAGCGGGACCTGGCACTTCGCCCGCTCCGAGCGGGGACTGCTGCTCATCCAGATGTCGCGCAGCGATCCCGGGTCGACCGCCGCCGCCGACACGGTGCGCGCCGTGCAGCGGGCGGTCGACATCGCCGTCGCCGCGTTCCCCCGGCTGGAGCTGTACTGCGGGATCGGGACCGCGCAGGGCGGGCCGACCGGGCTGATCACCTCGGCGGCCGAGGCCCGGGCGGCGGCCGGTGCGATGCGCGCCAGGGGGCGCTCCAACACCGCGACCGCGTTCGACGGGCTCGGCCTGCGCCGCACCCTGGTCGAGTGGTACGCCTCGCACACCGCCCGCTCGGCCGTCGACGCGGTGCTGGCCCCGCTGGACCGGATGGGCGGCGCCAAGGCCGAGGCCGCCATCCGGACCCTGCGCGCCTACCTCGACAACCACGGATCGCTCTCCCGCGCCGCCGACGAGCTGCACCTGCACCGCAACTCGGTCGCCTACCGGGTCGACCGGATCTTCGCCGAGCTCGACGTCGACCTGGAGAACCCGGACGACTGGCTGCTGCTGCAGCTGGCCTGCCGCGCCCGCTCGCTCACCTGATCCGGACCAGTTCCTCGACCGGCGTCCAGTCGGCGTCCAGGCCGAACGCCCGTGGCCCGAAGACCGCCAGCGCCTCCGGGGTCCGCATGATCTCGGGCGTGCCGATCACGAAGATCCGCACCCGCTGCCCGTAGCGCAGCGCCTCGGTGGTGATCGGGAACGCGGTCTCGGCGTCGAGCACCGTGATCAGGTCCGGGGCGACGGCGAGGAGCCGTCCGCCCTCGCGGGCCATCAGGTGCTCGTTCTGGAAGGTGAGCTCCACCGTGCGGCCGCCGTCGAAGGTCGCGATCCGCGCCGAGCCGCGGACGAACCCGTCCGCGCTGCGCCGCTCGACGTCGACGACCTTGCCCTCCAGCAGGCTGTGCCCGAAGCGGTAGATCGTCGTCGCCAGGCAGCCGGCGAGCGCCTCGAACGGGTCCCGGTGCTCGTCGTGCGCCAGCCGGATGACCCGGCCCAGGGCCAGCGCCAGGCTCGACGTCCCGGGGATGGCGGTGCGCTTCACCTGTGCACCGGTCATCGGGTACTCGGCGATGTAGGCGACCCCGCCCATCCGGACGGTCACCGCACGGGCGTACCACTCCATGCTGTGGTTGTCCGGCCCGGTGTCGAGCAGCGCGGTGTGACCGCGCTCGTTGCAGATCGCGATCGGCGACCCGGAGACCCCGTACACCCCGAAGGTCTCCATCTGCAGCTCGGGGAAGGCGCGGCCCATCCCGTCGCCGTCGACCATCGGCAGCCCGGTCCGGGCCGCCACCAGCAGCGGGATCATCGAGTTGAGGCCGCCGCACTCCATCGGGATGATCGCGTCCGCGGCGCGGCCGAGATGGCGCTCCAGACTGCGCAGCGCCTGTACCGGCTCGTCGCCGCCGGGGATCTTCTCGATGACGACGGTCGGGGCGCCCATGAAGGCGCTCGCCACGACGAGCGCGTCGTCGTCGACCTCGTCCGGGTCGAGCAGCGTGATGGTGGCGCCGCGTTCGAGCTCGGCGCGCACCAGCAGCAGCCCGATGTAGGGATCGCCGCCGCCGCCCGCGCCGAGCAGCGCGGCGCCGCGGGCGAGGTCGGGGAGGTCGTCGATCGGCAGTTCACGGGGCACGGGCGTCTCCGGGATCGGGGTGGGTGTGGGGGTCCGGCAGCTCGGCAGCTCGGCGGCTCAGCCGGTCAGCACGAGATCGCCCGCTGCCTTGACCCGGATCCGGGTGGCGTTGCCGGGCAGGTAGGCGAGCGGGACCTCATCGACGTCGACGATCTGCACGCTGCCCGGTGCGGCCCCGGCGGCGACGGCCTTGCCGACCGCCTCCTGCTTGGCCTCGTCGAGCAGCCGTTGCCGCTGGCCGGGGCCGACCGAGCACATCCGATCGACCTCGCCGCCGATCTGGGCGGTCGCGGCGCCGATCGCGTTGGCGGTGGCGTGGTGCTCGGGTCGGTGCACCCGGCCCACGCCGGCAAGTGTGTCGGGCACGAGGATGCTGCCGCCGCCGACGGCGACCACCGTGGTCGTCGCGCCGGAGGTCCGGACCCGGTCGACGGCGGCGCCGATCGACTCGCCGATCCGCTCGCGCACCACGGCGACCAGCTCCGGATCCAGCCCGCGGACCAGCCGGGCGTCGCCGATGTCCGCCATCCCGGCGGCGACCGCCACGTCGGTGCAGGTCAGCGTGTCACCGCCGAACACGAGCGCCTCCCGGGTCAGCCGGTAGCCGACGCTGTCCGGGCCGATCCGCAGCGGATCGGTGCGCACCCGGCTCCCGCCGCCCAGGCCGATCGACAGCACGTCGGGCATCCGGAAGTTGGTGCGGATCCCGGCGACGCTGATCTCGGTGCCCGCCTCGTGCGGGAACCCGTTGCGCAGCATGCCGACGTCGGTGGTGGTGCCGCCGACGTCGACCACCGCGCAGTCGCCCGAGCCGGACAGGAACGCCGCCCCGCGCATCGAGTTGGTCGGGCCGGAGGCGAACGTGGACACCGGGAACCGGCGGGCGTGCTCGACGTCCATCAGGGTGCCGTCGTTCTGGCTGAGGTACAGCGGGGCGTCGATGCCGGCGGCCGCCACGGTCGCGCCGAGGCCCGCGCAGATCCGGACCGCGAGCTCGCCGAGCGCCGCGTTGACGACGGTCGCGTTCTCCCGTTCCAGCAGGCCCATCCGGCCGATCAGGTGCGACAGGCTGATCGTGACGCCGGGCAGCAGCGCGCCGAGGATCTCCGCGGCCTCGATCTCGAACTCCGCGTTGACCGGCGAGTACACCGACGACACGGCGACGGCGCGCAGCCCGCGGCGGCGGATGTCCTCGGCGGCGCGTTCCAGCTCGTCGCGGCGCAGCGGGGAGATGGTCCGGCCGTCGATCTCGTGCCCGCCGTGGCACAGGTAGCTGCGCCCGCGCACCGCCCGGACCAGCCGCTCGGGCCAGCCCGACATCGGCGGCAGCGCCCGGGTGGCGGGCAGGCCGAGCCGCACCGCCGCCGTCGGGGCGAGATCGCGGCCCTCGACGAGCGCGTTGACGAAGTGCGTCGTCCCGATCATGACGCCCTGCACCGAGGCGGGATCGTGTCCCGCGGCGGCCCGCAGGGCGGCCAGCGCGTCGGCGATACCGGACGTCACGTCCTCGGTGGTCGCGGTCTTCGTCTCCGCGAGCACGGTCCGCCCGTCGATGAGTGCGGCGTCGGTGTTGGTCCCACCCACGTCGATGCCGATGCGCATGGCCCCTCCGTTGTCGTGCCGGACGCGCTCCGGATCCGGGTGCGCCGGGCTCCGACGCTAGAGAGCGGGGCGGGGCCACTCCTGTGCGTTCCGCCCGAAGATCGCGCGGTTTTCGTGCTGCGTGTCAGGGAGGAACGTCCGGTTCCGGACCGCTGGGCATCGTGCACAACTTCGGCCCCCGCCTCGGTGGATATGACGGAGACCGGTACGCAACGGCGAACCTAGGGTCGGACGACGATCCTGTGCGGACTGGAGGCCCCGTGACCGAACCGCCGTGTACCCGCCCGTCCGGACCGAACCGGTGAGCGCCGCCCGTTCCCCCGTCGGCCTGGTGCTGGGCAGCCACATGCCTCCCGGGGACATCGTGGCGACCGCCCGCGCCGCCGAGCAGCTGGGTTTCGGGGAGCTGTGGTTCTCCGAGGACTGCTTCTTCTCCGGCGGGATGGCCGGGGCCGCCGCCGCGCTGTCGGCGACCACCGACATCCCGCTCGGGCTGGGGATCGTGTCGGCGTCCGCCCGGCACCCGGCGATCCTGGCGATGGAGCTGGCCACCCTCGACGTGCTGTTCCCGGGCCGGATCTACGGCGGCATCGGGCACGGCGTCCCGGCCTGGCTCGACCAGATGGGCATCATGCCGCCGCGCGCGCTGTCGGCGCTGCGCCAGTGCGTCGGCGCGGTGCGCAGGCTCTGCGACGGCGAGCAGGTCACCGAGGACGGCCACTACCGGTTCCACCGGATCGAGCTGGCCCACCCGACCGCCACCCGGGTGCCGCTCTACACCGGTGTGGTGAACGAGAAGGGGCTGCGGCTGTCCGGCGAGATCGCCGACGGGACGGTGCTGTCCACGCTGTCGGGCACCGACTACGTCCGCTGGGCCCGGGCCCGGATCGACGAGGGCCGCAAGACCGCCGACCGCACCGACGACCACCGGCTGGTCACCTACGCGCTGTTCTCCGTCGACCACGACCGGGAGGTCGCCCGCCGCGCCGTCCGCGAGTCGGTCGCGTTCTACCTGTCCGCCATGCCGGACACCGCGCTGTCCCGGGTCCCCGGGATCCAGGACGAGCTGACCGCGCTGCTCGCCGAGGTCGGCGCGGACGGGCTGGCCGACGCGCTGCCCGAGCAGTGGATCTCCGATCTCGCCGTCGCCGGCGACCCGGACGAGTGCGTGCAGAAGCTGCGCGCCCTGCTCGACGCCGGATCCGACTCGGTCGGGCTCTGGCTGTTCCCGGCGCCCGAGGCCGGCCGGATCGCCGAGCTCGCCGCCCGCGAGGTGCTCCCCCGGCTGTGAACCGGCCGCCGTCCCCCCTCTGAGGAGAACTCCCGTGACCCACCGCGTGTACTTCCTGAACCGGCTGCTGCCGGGCGTCGAGCCGGCCGCCTACGAGGAGTGGATCCGGCGCAGCGACTACCCGGTCGCCCGGGCCTGCCCGGCGATCCTGAGCTACGACGTCACCCGGATCGACGGCACCCTGGACGGCGCCGGGACCCCGTCGATCGCCTACCTGGAGGTCATCGAGGTGACCGACATCGACGAGTACCGGGCCGCCGGCAAGGCTCCCGAGTTCGCCGCGCTGCTCGCCGAGTGGGCGAGCTTCGTCGAGCTCGCGGAGGCGGTGCACGGCGCGGTCGTCGAGTAGCCCCCCGGGGCGGCGGCGACCGCCGTCCCGGGGCCGATCAGCGCTCGAATCAGCACTCGATCACGTTGACCGCCAGCCCACCGCGCGACGTCTCCTTGTACTTCACCTTCATGTCCGCGCCGGTCTCGCGCATCGTCTTGATCGCCTTGTCCAGCGACACCACGTGCGTCCCGTCGCCGTACAGCGCCATCCGGGCGGCATGGATCGCCTTCGCCGCCCCGACCGCGTTGCGCTCGATGCACGGGATCTGGACCAGCCCGCCGACCGGGTCGCAGGTCAGGCCCAGGTGGTGCTCGACGGCGATCTCGGCGGCGTTCTCCACCTGCTCCGGGGTCCCGCCGAGCACCTCGGTCAATCCGGCCGCGGCCATCGCGGCGGCCGAGCCGACCTCGCCCTGGCAACCGACCTCGGCGCCGGAGATCGAGGCGTTCTCCTTGATGATCGACCCGATCGCGCCTGCGGTGAGCAGGAAGCGGACCACACCGGCGTCGTCGGCGCCGGGGACGAACCGGCGGTAGTAGTGCAGCACCGCCGGGACGATGCCGGCGGCGCCGTTGGTCGGGGCGGTGACGATCCGGCCGCCGGAGGCGTTCTCCTCGTTGACCGCCATCGCGAACAGGCTGACCCAGTCCATCACGTGCAGCGGGTCGGACTCCCGGCCGGCGGCCAGCAGCCACCGGTGCAGGCCGGGCGCGCGGCGGCGGACCCGCAGGCCACCGGGCAGCACGCCGTCGCGCTCGCACCCGTTGCGCACGCAGTCCTGCATGACCGCCCAGATCCGCAGCAGACCGTCGTCGACCGCGGTGTCGTCGCGGTGCACCCGCTCATTGCCGCGCATCACACCGCTCACCGGCAGACCGGTCCGGGCGCAGATGGCGAGCAGGTCCGCACCGCTGCGGAACGGGAACGGGTACGGGAGCGGAGACGGGGACGGCACCGGTCCGGCATCGGCGGCGGGCCCGTCCGGCGGTCCGGCCGGGCCGCGCACGAACCCGCCGCCGACCGAGTAGAAGGTGCGGGCCCGCAGCTCGCCGCCGTCCGCACCCCAGGCCCGGAACTCCATCCCGTTCGGGTGCTCGGGCAGCGATCGGCGGCGGTGCAGCACGACGTCGTCGGACGCCGAGAACGCGATCTCGTGCGTCCCGCCGAGCCGGAGCCGCCCGGACTCCCCGATCGCGGCGACGATGCCCGGCGCGCGGGTCGTGTCGACGGTCTCGGGGCGCTCCCCGAGCAGCCCCAGCAGCACGGCCGGACCGCTACCGTGCCCGTGCCCGGTCGCGCCCAGCGACCCGAACAGCTCCGCCCGGACCCGCCCGACGCGGGGCAGCAGGCCGTCCTCGGCGAGGCCGGTGACGAACCGTGCCGCGGCCCGCATCGGGCCGACGGTGTGCGAGCTGGACGGGCCGATCCCGATCGAGAACAGGTCGAAGACGCTGACCGGCACGGGCATCTGGTCAGCGCCCCGGGTAGAGCGGGCGGCGAGCGACCAGGGCCGCGACGCGCTCGCGCAGGGCGGTCGCCCGCGCGGCGTCGAACCCGGGGGCGAGCGCACCGGCGACGATGTCGGCGACCTCCCGGAAGTCGTCGGCGTCGAACCCGCGGGTGGCCAGCGCCGGGGTGCCGATCCGCAGCCCGGAGGTGACCATCGGCGGCCGCGGGTCGAACGGCACCGCGTTGCGGTTCACCGTGATCCCGACGTCGTGCAGCCGGTCCTCGGCGGCCCGGCCGTCCAGCTCGGAGTTCACCAGGTCGACCAGCACCAGGTGCACGTCGGTGCCGCCGGTGAGCACCCGGATGCCGGCGTCCGCGCAGTCCGCGGCGACCAGCCGCTCGGCGAGCAGCCGGGCGCCCTGCACGGTGCGCCGCTGGCGCTCGGCGAACTCCTCGGTCCCGGCGATCCGCAGGGCGACCGCCTTGGCGGCGATCACGTGCTCGAGCGGGCCGCCCTGCTGGCCGGGGAACACCGCGGACGCCAGCTTCTTCGCGTGCTCGGCGCGGGCCAGGATCAGCCCGCCGCGCGGGCCGCCGAGCGTCTTGTGGGTGGTACTGGTGACGACATCGGCGTAGGGCACCGGGCTCGGGTGCTCGCCGGCGGCGACCAGCCCGGCGAAGTGCGCCATGTCCACCATCAGCAGCGCGCCGACCTCGTCGGCGATCCGCCGGAACCCGGCGAAGTCCAGCTCGCGCGGGTACGCCGACCAGCCGGCGATGATCATATTCGGCTGCTCGGCGCGGGCGACCCGCTCGACCTCGGCCATGTCGACGAGCCCGGTCACGGCGTCCACGTGGTAGGCCGAGACCCGGTAGAGCCGGCCGGAGAAGTTGAGCTTCATGCCGTGCGTGAGGTGCCCGCCGTGCGCCAGGTCGAGGCCGAGGAGGCCGTCGCCGGGCTGCAGCAGCGCCGCCATCGCGGCCGCGTTGGCCTGCGCGCCGGAGTGCGGCTGCACGTTGGCGTACTCGGCGCCGAACAGCTCGCGGGCCCGGTCGATCGCCAGCTGCTCGACGACGTCGACGTGCTCGCAGCCGCCGTAGTAGCGGCGGCCGGGATAGCCCTCGGCGTACTTGTTGGTGAGCACCGAGCCCTGCGCCTCCAGCACCGCGACCGGGGCGAAGTTCTCCGAGGCGATCATCTCCAGGGTGTCGCGCTGCCGGGCCAGCTCGGCGTCGACGGCCTTCGCGACCTCGGGATCGGCGTCGGCCAGCGACGCGCCGAAGGTGCTGTTCACGCGCCACCCTCCCCGGTCAGCGAGCGGTACTCGGCGGCGGTCAGCAGCTCCGGGACGCCGTCGTCGCCGGGCTCGACCCGGAACAGCCAGCCGCGGCCGTAAGGGTCCTCGCCCGCGGTCTCCGGCGCGTCGTCGAGGGCGTCGTTGACCACGGTCACGGTCCCGCCGAGCGGGGCGAACAGGTCGCTCACCGACTTGGTGGACTCGATCTCGCCGCAGGCCTCGCCCGCGATGACGGTGTCGCCCGCGGCCGGCAGCTGGACGAACACGACGTCGCCGAGTGCCTCGGCGGCGTGTGCGGTGATGCCGACGGTGGCGGTGCCACCCTCGACCCGTACCCACTCGTGCTGCTCGGTGTAGCGCAGGTCGTCAGGGACGGACATGTCGGATCCTCTCACTCGGGACGGGTGTAGAAGGGCAGGCCGACCACCTCGACCGGCTCGGGCCGGCCGCGGACGTCGACGACGAGCGCGGTGCCGGGCCCGGACACGGCCCGGTCGACGAACGCCATCGCGATCGGGTGGCCCAGGGTCGGGGACAGCACGCCGCTGGTCACCTCGCCGACCGTGGCCCCGGCGCCGTCGAGCACCGGATGGCCGGCCCGCGGCGCGCGCCGGCCGCTGCCGCGCAGCCCGGCGGGCACCCGGGCCTGCGGGGTGTCCCGCTCGCGGGCGAGCGCGGCGCGGCCGACGAAGTCGGCCTCCTTGCCGAACTTCACGACCCGGCCCAGGCCGGACGCGAACGGCGAGCGGCCGGGGCCGAGCTCGTGTCCGTGCAGCGGCATCCCGGCCTCCAGCCGGAGCGTGTCGCGGCAGGCGAGTCCGCAGGGCACCAGCCCGTGCCCGGTCCCGGCCGCGGTGAGCCGCTCCCAGACGGCGGCCGCGCCCATCGTGCCGACGTAGACCTCGAAGCCGTCCTCGCCGGTGTAGCCGGTGCGGGCCAGCAGCACCTGGTGCCCGGCGAGGGTGGCCGGGCGGGCCGCGTAGTAGCGCAGGTCGCCGACCGGCGCACCGGTCGCGGTCTCGATGATCGCCGCGGACGCCGGGCCCTGCACGGCGACCAGCGCGGTGTCCGCGGAGCGGTCGGTGATCCGCACGCCGTCGCCGGCGCAGCGCTCGCCCAGCTCGGCGGCCACCAGCAGCCGGTTCGACGCGTTCGCGACGACCAGGTAGTGCTCCGCGGCGAGCCGGTAGACGACCAGGTCGTCGAGCACGCCGCCGTCCGGCGCGCAGAGCATCGTGTAGCGGGCCCGGCCGGGCGCCAGCGCGCCGAGGTCGCCGACCAGCGCGCCGTCCAGCGCCGCGGCGGCGGCCGGGCCCTCGACGTGGATCTCGCCCATGTGCGAGAGATCGAACAGGCCGGCCGCGCGGCGCACCGCGTGGTGCTCGGCGAGGTCGCCGCCGTAGCGGACCGGCATCGTCCAGCCGGCGAAGCCGGTGAAGGTCGCGCCGAGCGCGACGTGCGTGTCGTGCAGCACCGAACGCAGCAGCTCGCGCTCGCTCGGCCCGGTCCGGGTCGCGGTGTCGGTCTGGGTCTCGGTCTGGGTCTCGGTCTGGGTCATCGTGGTGCTCACCCCGGGGCAGACGCGTGGGCGGTGCCGCCCACACGGTCCCCCTCTGTCCCGAGCCTGAGAGATTCACCGGTGCACGACCGGCTTTCACCATCGGCGAGGCGTGTCCGACGCCTGCTTTCCAGAGTGGCCTGGTCCGTGCGGTGTGGGGTACCTGAGAGTTTGGCGGGGTGCTTGCTCCTCCGGTGCCTGCCCGGTCGTGCGACAGGTCTCTTCCGCGCGGGCTCGTACGGCCCGGTCTTCAGTTGTCCGCAGGACGATACCGATTCCCGCGCCGGAGGGAAGGGGTCCGGACGGCTTCCGGCTAGACTCCGTACCATGTCAACGGATCCTGACGCGTCTGACGCGTTCGGCGCGGGCGACCGGGACGCCGGTCTCGCCTTCGACGCGCTCGCCGATCCGGTCCGCCGCCGGATCCTGGCGGTGCTCTCCGAGAGCGACGAGTGCAGCGCGGGCGAGCTGGCGGACCGGATCACCACGGTCGGCCGGACCGCGGTCTCCACCCACCTGCGGGTGCTGCGGATCGCCGGCCTGGTCAGCGAGCGCCGGTCCGGCAGGTTCCGCTACTACGCGATCGAGCCCGGCGGTGCCGCGGCCGACGTGATCGCGCTGCTGCGCAACCTGTTCCAGTCGTCGCTGGGCGAGGCCCGGTCCGCCGCCGAGAGCGCAGCCGGGCACCGGGAGCCGGCGCGCCGGGAGGCGGCCGGATGACCCGGCGCGCCGACGGATCCCGCTGACGGCCACCCACCCACCGGCATGGGGACGATCGCGGTCGCGGTGGAGGAGTTCGCCGCCGTCGCACCCGAGGTGGTCTTCGACCGGTTCGGCCGCGACGGCGGGGGCTGGCTGTTCGGCGCGTCCTGCGACCGGGTCGCGCTCGGCGAGCCGATCACCCTGCGGGCGCCGATCGGCGACGGCCCGCCGGTCGACGTCCTGGGCCGGATCAGCGACCTGCGCAGGCCGGACAGCATCACCATCACCCACGACCAGCCGTGGCGCGGCCGGATCCGGCTGCGCTTCACCGTGGCCCCCGGCGGGACCCGGATCCGGCTCGACGCGCACATCGACGCGCAGGGCCTGGAGTGGCTGATGCGCCGGCGCGGGCACCCGGTGCGCGACCGGGCCGCCACCGGCCCCCGGATCGGCGCCCTCACCAGCCGGTCCGGTTCCGGGAGCGTGTTCGCCTCGGCCGTCGCGAACGCCGCCGTGCTCGCCGTCGACGAGATCGACGTCGCGGGCGGGATCGGCGGGCGGCCGGTCGAGCTGCTGCACGCCGACGACGCGACCGATCCCGGCACCGGCGCGCTGGAGGCGCTGCGGCTGGCCCGCGCGGGCTGCCGGACGATCTTCCTGACCACGACGTCGGCGACCTACCAGGCGGTGTCCTCGGCGCTGACCGGCCACGACGTGCTGGTCGTGCACACCAACATGAACGAGGGCGGCGGCGAGTCGCGGCTGCGGATCCGGCTCGGCGAGCGGCCGTGGACCCAGATCGCGCTGGCGGCGGGCCCGGTGATGCGGTCGTCGGGCGGGCGGCGCTGGTTCCTCGCCGGCAACGACTACGTCTGGCCGCGGACGGTGAACCGGATCGCCCGGGAGGTGCTGCCCGGCAACGGCGCGGTGCTGGTCGGTGAGGGGTACGCCCCGCTCGGCGCCCGCGACTTCGGCCCGCTGATCGAGCGGATCGCCGCGTCCGGTGCGGACATCGTGCTGGACACCTTCGTCGGCGCCGACGCCGCCGCGTTCGAGCGCCAGTGCCATGCGATGGGCCTGCGCGAGCGCACCGTCAGCCTGGGCCCGGCGATGGACGAGGCCACCCTGGAGCGGATCGGGTTCGAGGCGTCCGAGGGCATCCACGGGGTGTCCGGCTACTTCCAGCACCTGCAGACCGAGCGCAACGGGACGCTGCTGCAGCGCTACCGCGAGCGGTTCGGCCGCTGGGCGCCGCCGCTGTCCAGCCTGTCCGAGTCGATGTTCGAGGCGATCCACGTGTGGGCGGCCGCGGCCCGGCAGGTCCGGACCACCGACCCGACACCGGTGGCCGACGAGATGCGCCACGGCCGGTTCGAGGTGCCGCGCGGCACGATCGCCCTGGACGGCCGTCATCACGTGGAGCAGCCGCTGCACCTGGCCGCGGCGCGCGGGGCCACGTTCGGGTCGATGTCGGACAGCGACTGCACGGTGCGGACCGGCGCCGCGCGGACCCCTCCGGGCCGCCGCCGATGAGGGCGCGGGCCGTGCGGCGGCCCGCCGGGCTCAGGGCAGCAGTGCCCGCACCCGCTCCGGGTCCGGCCCGCCCGGCGCGATCGCCACGACCGCGTCGTCGAAGCCCGCGCCGGCATAGCGGCGCAGCTGCTCGCCGATCGGCCCGAGATCGGCGCCCGCGGGCACCGGGATCGCGTACGCGACGGCGCGGAGGCCACCGGCGGCCCGGAACCGGTCGTGCGCGGCGAGCAGCTCGTCGGGGGTGACGCGGAACGCCGAGCCGAGCCAGCCCTCGAAGTGGCGGGCCGCCTTCTCGACGTTCGCTCCCCACGAGCCGAGCAGCAGCGGCGGGCGGCCGCCGCGCGGCGGGTCGGCGAGCCGGGCCTGCGCGTCGCCACCGTCGGCGAGCAGTGCCCGCAGCCGGACCATGTTCTCGTCGAAGGCACGGAAACGGCCCCGGTGGTCGCACCCCAGCAGGGCGTAGTCGCTGCGGGTCGAGCCCGGGCTCACCCCGAGCGACAGCCGGTCGCCGCACACCGCCTGCAGCGAGAGCATCCGGTGCGCGAGCTCGGCGGGATGGTGCAGCGGAACCTGCACCGTGCCGGTCCCCAGCTCGACGTCCGAGGTGGCGGCCGCCGCGGCCGCCAGCGCCGCGAACGGGTCCGGGACCAGCCGGCCGCGCCCGATGATCTCGGGTGCCCACAGGCTCCGGAACCCGGCGGCGGCGAGCCGGCGCGCCCACCCGACCACCGGGTACGGCGGCGCGTCCGACAGGTGCGCGAGCAGCGCGCCCAGGCGCACGGCTAGGCCCGCCGGTGCGGCAGGCCCGGGTCGTCGACCGGCACGCCCACCGCCGCCCGGCTCCGGAGCGGGCCGTCCATCTGCACCGTTCCTCCCGCGACGCGACGGTGGTCCGCGACCGGGACCACCCGGGCAGCGTCCCACGGATCGTGCGGTCGGGGGGGCCGGCGTCCGATACCGAGGGGCGGTCCTGATCTCACCCGGATGACGGGCGGTTGACGTCCAGATCAGAACTCCTGTCAACGCGTCGACAAACATTGACACGACAGGGCGGACTCCCTAGCTTTCTCGCATCCACAGCACGTGAGGAGTTCTGCTCCATGGCACTGCCACCCCCTGATCCCGCCCGGCTCGCGGCGATCAACTCCCAGCACGCGTTCGGACTGTCCGAGGCCGAGCTCGCCGAGTTCCTCCCCGCCGTGACCGCGACGCTGAGCGCGACCGACCGGGTCGAGGAGCTGTACCGGGCGTCGGCCCCCGAGGCGCCGGAGCGCGCCTGGGCCGAACCGGCCGACAACCCGCTCGGCGGCTGGTACGTGACGACCTCGGTGCCCGGCGCCGCGGACGGCCCGCTCGCCGGGCGCACCGTCGCCCTGAAGGACAACATCTCGCTCGCCGGGGTCCCGATGACCAACGGCTCGGCGACCGTCGAGGGCTTCGTCCCGCGCCGGGACGCCACCGTCGCGACCCGGCTGCTCGCCGCCGGGGCGACGATCACCGGCAAGGCGGTCTGCGAGGACCTGTGCTTCTCCGGTGCCAGCTTCACCTCCCGGCCGTGGCCGGTGCGCAACCCCTGGGACCCGTCGCGGGTGTCCGGCGGCTCGTCGAGCGGGAGTGCCGCGCTGGTCGGCAGCGGCGCGGTCGATCTGGCCGTCGGCGGCGACCAGGGCGGCTCCATCCGCATCCCCAGCGCGTTCTCCGGCACGGTCGGGCACAAGCCGACGCACGGTCTGGTGCCCTACACCGGGGCGTTCCCGATCGAGGCGACGATCGACCATCTCGGGCCGATCACCCGGACCGTCACCGACGCCGCGCTGATGCTCGGCGTGCTCGCCGGCGTCGACGGGCTCGACGCCCGCCAGCCCACCTCGCTGGAGCCGGTCGACTACCTCGCCGCACTCGGCACGTCGGCGGCCGGGCTGCGGGTCGGGATCGTCACCGAGGGCTTCGGCCGCCCGGAGAGCGACCCGGGCGTCGACCGGACCGTGCGGGAGGCGATCGACACCCTGCGCGGGGCCGGGCTGACCGCCGAGGAGGTGTCGATCCCCTGGCACCTCGACGGGATGGCGGTCTGGAACGTCATCGCCACCGAGGGCGCCGCCTACCAGATGGTGGCCGGCAACGCCTACGGGATGAACTACCCCGGTCTCTACGATCCCGAGCTGATCGCGCACTACGCGCGGCAGCGGATCGAACGCGGTGCGGAGCTGTCCAAGACGGTGAAGCTGGTCGGCCTGTCCGGCGGCTACACCTTCGGCCACGGCGGCGGGTCGTACTACGCGATGGCCCGCAACCTGGCCCTCGACCTGCGCGCCGCCTACGACGCCGCACTGGGCAGCTACGACGTGCTGGTCATGCCGACCCTGCCCTACACCGCCCCGGAGCTGATCGGGCTCGACGCCGACCTGGACAGCTACCTGCCCACCGCGCTCGGGATGGTCGGCAACTGCGCCCCGTTCGACGTCACCGGGCACCCGGCAGCGAGCGTGCCGGCCGGCTTGGTGGACGGGCTGCCGGCCGGGCTGATGATCGTCGGCAAGCGCTTCGACGACGCGACCGTACTGCGCGTCGCACACACCTTCGAGCAGGCCGTCGGCGGCTTCCCCGCCCCGCCGGCGCTCACCACCGTGGGAGGACAGCAGTGAACGGAGTCTTCGATCTCGGCGGAACCGACGGTCTGGGCAAGGTCGAGAACGACCACATGGCCGAGCCGGTGTTCCGCGCCGAGTGGGAGAAGATCGCCTTCTCGATGTTCGCGCAGAGCGCGCGGGCCGGACTGTTCAACGTCGACCAGTTCCGGCACGGCATCGAGAAGATGGACCCGGCCGAGTACCTGCTCTCCAACTACTACGAGCACTGGGCACACGCCGTCGAGCACTACGCCGAGGCCGCCGGCCTGCTCGACCCGGCCGAGCTCGCCGAGCGCACCCGCTACTACCTGGAGAACCCGGACGCCCCGCTGCCCGAGCGGGAGACCGACACCGAGATCGTCGAGTTCGTCGACTGGGCGGTCACCAATGGGTTCCCGGCGCACCGCGAGTCCGACCGGAAGGCGCAGTTCTCGGTCGGCGACGAGATCGTCGTCTCCGACGACAGCCCGTTCGGGCACACCCGCCGGGCCCGCTACATCCGCGGCAAGCGCGGCGTCGTCACCGCCGCGCACGGCACCTACCTGTACCCGGACACAGCGGGCAACGGGCTCGGCGACTGCCCGGAGCACCTCTACACCGTGCGGTTCACCGCGGCCGAGCTGTGGGGCCCGGAGACCGCCGACCCGAACGGCTCCAACTACTTCGACGTGTGGGAGCCCTACCTGAGCCCCGCCCCCGCGACCGTCCCCCAGGGAGCCTGACCATGACCGAGATCCGCACCGACACCCGCCTCAGCTCGCAGGAAGAGATCACCGCCCGGGTCAAGGCCCTGGAGGCGCTGCTCATCGAGAAGGGCGTGATGACCACCGCGGCCGTGGACCGGCTCGCCGAGGTCTACGAGAACGAGGTCGGCCCGCAGCTCGGGGCGAAGGTCGTCGCGAAGGCGTGGACCGACCCGGCCTTCAAGGAGCGGCTGCTCGCCGACGCCTCCGCCGCCTGCCGCGAGCTGGGCATCGGCGGCCTGCAGGGCGAGGAGATGGTGGTCGTCGAGAACACCGACACCGTGCACCACGTGATCGTCTGCACGCTGTGTTCGTGCTACCCGTGGCCGGTCCTCGGGCTGCCGCCGAACTGGTACAAGGCGCCGCCGTTCCGGGCCCGGATCGTGCGCGAGCCGCGCACGGTGCTCGCCGAGGACTTCGGATTCCCGGTGCCCGACGCGGTCGAGATCCGGGTCTGGGACTCCAGCTCCGAGCTGCGCTACTGGGTGCTGCCGCAGCGCCCGGCCGGCAGCGAGAACCTGTCCGAGGAGGAGCTCGCCGCGCTGGTCACCCGGGACTCGATGATCGGCGTCGGCGCGCCGCTGCCGGTGGGGTCCGCCGCATGATCGGCACCGGCGGCACCGGGGTCCGCACCGACACCACCGAGCTGGGCGACGCCCGGCGCCGGGTGGAGAAGCTGGTGTGCGACATGCCGGGCGCGGACCGGCCGTTCTCCGAGCCGTGGGAGCTGCGGGCGTTCGCGATGGCGGTGGCCGCCTACCACGAGGGCCACTACGAGTGGAGCGAGTTCCAGCTGTCGCTGATCGACTCGATCCGGCAGTGGGAGGCCGGCCAGGGCGGCGAGCCGTGGAGCTACTACCTGCACTGGCTCGACGCGCTGGAGCACACCCTGGCCGCGAGCGGCGCGCTGTCCGACTCGGCCGCGCTGGACGACCGCACCCGCCAGGTGCTCGCCACCCCGCGCAATGCCAACCACCACGAGGCCCGGCGCGAGCCGGTCACGGTCGACCCGGCCCGGCGCTGAGCGACGCAGGACGAGTACCGCGACGGCCCGGTCCGCGCTCCCCGCGGACCGGGTCCGTCCCGACGACCTTCCCGGCCGATCCGGGCACCGTGCCGGTCGCCCGCGTCCCGCTGGGCGACCGGTTCGTGGCCCGCTCCGGGCGCCCGCCCGGCTGGACGCCCGCCGCCGTCGCACTCGGCTCCCGGCTCGACGACACCCTGGACCGGACCGTCGCCGACCGGCGGGCACCCGGCCGGGCGGTCGCCGCGGCCCTGCTCCTGGACCGCTACGCGCTGCGACTGGCCGCACCGGTGCTGGCGGCGTTCCACGAGCTCGACACGCTGCTCGACGCGCGGCCCTGCAACGTCGCGCTCGGCCCGGACGAACAGGCCCCCGGCTGGCTGGCGTTCGCCGAGCCCGGGATCCCGGCCCGGTCCGATCCCGCTGCGCTCTGCGCCGGCCTGCTGACCGGGAGCCTGCTCCCGCTCGCCGACGAGCTGGCCACCAGGACCCGCGTGGGGCGTCGCGTCCTGCGCGGGTCGGTCGCGCACGCGGTGGCACTCAGCGCGCTGCACCTGTCGTGGCACCGCCGCGCACCCGACCGGCTGGTCGCCCCGACCCGTGACCTGCTCGGGCGGGCCGGCCTGGCCGGGCTCGTCACGGTCGGGACGGTCGACGTGGACGGCGACTCCTGGATGACGGTGTCCCGGCGCGCCTGCTGCCTGGCTTTCCGGACCGCCCCGCCGGGCGGGCCGCCACCGTTCTGTGGGACCTGTCCGTGCCGGGACCCGGCCGACGTCGCGACCGACGTCGTGGCCGCCGTCCGGTCGTTCCGGGAGCGGGACGGTCAGCGGGCGCGCAGCAGGTAGCGCTGGATCTTGCCGCAGGGCGTCCTCGGGAGCTCCGGTACGAAGTGGACCGTCCGCGGGTAGGCGTGCCGGGAGTACGTGTCCCGGACGAGCGCCTGCAGCTCACCGGCCAGTCCGGCGTGCCGGTCGGCGGTGACCTCGCCCGCCGGGACCACGAACGCCTCGACGACCTCGCCCCGGACACCCTCGGGATCGGGGCGTCCGGCCACCGCGACGTCGGCGACCTCGGGATGGGTGATCAGCACGCTCTCGACGTCGAACGGGCCGATCCGGTAGCCCGCGGCGAGGATCACGTCGTCATCGCGGCCGGCGAACCAGAACAGCGGGCTCGCGGTCGCGTCGACGGCGAGCCGGCCCTCGACGACGTCCGCGGTGACGCCGGGCAGCGGCCGGCCCGTCGAACCGTCCCGGACCGGGTGCACCACGTCGTCGTGCCAGTGGTTGCCGATCAGCATGCCGAGCTCGGTCTGGCCGTAGTGGTCCCGGACCGGGGTCCCGAAGGTCTTCTCCCCCCAGGCCACGACGTCGGGGGTGAGCGGTTCACCGGCCGACGACGCCCGCCTCAGCGTGACGCCCTCGACAGCGCCGCTCTTGCTCAGCGCGCGGCCCGGATTCGTACGGCTCCCTCAGCCGGCGGGTACGGCGGCCGCGACGGCGTCGGCAATCGGGGTCGCGCCCCGGGCGAGCTCGCGGATCTGCCGGGAGACCCGTGGCTCGTGCAGCAGCGCGGCCAGCGTGTCGGCGACGTCCCGCCGGGTGACCTCGGTGTGGATCTGCGCCGGGCCGAGCGCGACGGTGCCACGCCCTGGCTCGTCGAGCAGCACCGCCGGCCGGAGGACGACCCAGTCGAGGCCGCTGCCGGTCAGCGCGACGTCCGCGCCCTTCTTCACCGCGATGTAGTGGTCGAAGCCGGGCCCGAGGTTCCGTTCGCGCCACGCCTCGGGGAACACCGAGACCAGCAGGAAGCGCCGGACACCGGCGATCCGCGCGGCCTCGATCGCCGTGTCGACCCCGGCGCCGTCGATCGCCGAGGTGGCCTCGGCCCCGGCACCGCCCGCACCGGCGGTGAACAGGATCGCGTCGGCGCCGCGGACGAGCCCGGCGAGCTCGGCCGGCGCGATGGTGGTCAGGTCGCCGAGCGTCGCGTCGACGCCCGCCGCCCGCAGCTCGTCGCGCTGCCCGGCCCGGCGCACCAGGCCGGACACCGAGTCGCCGCGCTCCTGCAGCGACCGGGCGGCGAGCGAGCCGACCCCGCCGGTCAGGCCGATGACGAATACCTTCACGCCGCGACCCGCGCGATCAACGCGTCGGCCGCCGCCGCGGACGACGCCGGGTTCTGGCCGGTGATCAGCAGACCGTCCTGGACCACGTAGGACGCCCAGTCGTCGCCCTGCGAGTAGTCGCCACCGAGCCGGGTCAGCTCGTCCTCGACCAGGAACGGGACGATGTCGACCAGCCCCACGGCCGCCTCCTCGGAGTTGGCGAAACCGGTGACCCGGCGCCCGGACACCAGCGGTGCGCCGTCCTCGTCGACGACGTGGCGCAGCACGCCCGGCGCGTGGCACACCAGGGACACCGGCTTGCCGGCACGCAGCGTGTCCTCGATCAGGCGCACCGAGTCCCGGTCCTCGGCGAGGTCCCACAGCGGCCCGTGGCCGCCCGGGTAGAACACCGCGTCCGCGTCGGCCGCGGTGACCGAGTCCAGCCGCACGGTGTTCGCCAACGCCGCGGTCGCGACCGGATCGGCCTCGAACCGGCGGGTGTCGTCGGTCCGGAAGTCCGGCTCGTTGCTCGCCGGGTCGAGCGGCGGCCGGCCGCCCGCGGGCGAGGCCAGGACGACCTCGTGGCCGGCGTCGACGAACCGGTAGTACGGCGCGGCCAGCTCCTCCAGCCAGAATCCGGTCTTGCGGCCGGTGTCGCCGAGCTCGTCGTGCGAGGTGAGAACGATGGTGACCTTCATGAAGCTCCTCCGCCGTATGTCGCGTGCTGTGTGTCGCGTGCTGTCCATGTGATGTGGTCGACCGAAGTAGACCGGTCGGCTAGTGGCCGGCACCGTGCACCATCCTGTGCCGGACCGGCCGGTCGCTATCCGGCCCTCGTGACGCCCAGCATCCGCCCGGTGACGGCGAGCGCGTTGTCCAGCGGGGCGGTGTCCCGCTGGATCTTCGCCATCACGCTGGCCCCCAGCCACAGGTCGTAGAGCGTGCGGGCGGTGGCGGCGGCGTCGAGCCCGACCGGGATCGAGCCGTCCACCACGCCGGCCTCGACGGTCCGCCGCACCCGGTCGACGATCGAGTCGGTGCCCGCCTTCAGCGCCGTCCGCATCGACTCGGACAGGTCGGCCACCTCGGCCCCGAGCTTGACCGCCAGGCACCTGCCCTGACAGTCCCGGAGACTCTGGGTCGCCCGCCAGTTCCGCCAGTAGTCCATCAACCGCCCGGCCGCCGGGGACGTACCCGCGAGGATCCCGTCCATCTCCGCCAGGTAGCCGACGAAGTAGTTCCGGATCATCGCCTCGCCGAAGGCGTCCTTCGAGCTGAACCAGTGGTAGAACGAGCCCTTGGGGACCCCGGCCGCGCCGAGCACCTCGTTGATGCCCACCGACCCCCATCCCCGGTCGGCCATCAGGCGTTGGCCGACGTCGAGGATGTTCTGCCGGGTGTCGGTGGCGGGCACGGGGCCACTCTACGACCCATTAGACCAGTCGTCTAGTCGCGGCGGGAGCTGCGTTCAAGATTCCTGTTTCGGGAGTACCGGTGCGCGGGAGCGTCACGAGCACTCCCGAAACGCGGATCATGGACGTCGTCGGTCCGGACGAGCCGCGCGACGGGACTCCGTGCAGGCGGGGAACACCTGGTCAGACGCAGAGCCGGAGGTCGGGATCGAACCGACGACCTACTGTTTACAAGATCATCTTGTCTGCGTAAGTCCCTGACCTGCATAAATAGCTTTACAGACACCCTCACGCTAATCAATGACAGTGACGCGTGAGGACCTGATGAACGACGACCTACGAGAGCTTGCAGACGACTACCTACGGCACGTCGAAGCTACCGGAAAGTCTCCCCAGACCCTGGCGTACTACAGGCGTGCCCTGGCAGAGCTGTTCCGCTTCCTAGAGCTGCACAGCCTGCCTACGGGCTCGGACCAGGTGAACCGGCGGGAGCTAGAGCGGTTCATCGTGTGGCTGTCCAACCGGGAGAGCCGCAGGGACCCCGGTCGGGGGATCAGCCGACAGACCGTGATCGGCTACTACCGAGCGCTACGGACGTTCTGGGCCTGGATGGTCACCATAGAGGAGGAGCTTGACCGCTCCCCGTTCGAGCGGATGAGAGCGCCGAGACCGGAGTACAAGCCGGTGCCGATCTTGCAGGACGACGAACTCCAAGCGTTGATCGCCGCGTGCCGAGGCAACACGTTTGCTGCCCGACGGGACCTGGCAATCATCCGCTTCCTAATGGACACCGGGGTACGGCGTTCGGAGATCCACGGACTCACTGTCCGTGATCTCGACTTCAAGCTCATGGTGGCCACAGTGACCGGGAAGGGGAACAGGCAGCGCATGGTCCCCTTCGGCAACAGGACAGCCGAGGCACTACGCCGGTACCTCAGGGCCAGGCGACGTCATCCGTTCGCTGCCGAGACGGAAGCCCTGTGGCTGGGAAGGGTCGGCCCGCTACAGAAGCACGGCATTAGGGACATCATCCGCCGTCGTGCCGACGACGCCGGAGTGCCCAACGTTCACCTGCACAGGTTCCGGCACACCGCGTCGCACCTGTTCATGGCCAACGGAGGCCAGGAGACAGACCTTGCGAGGTTGAACGGCTGGACATCAACGGCGATGGCAGCGCGATACGGCGCCAGTGCCGCCGAGGAACGGGCGATAGCGGCGCACAGGCGTGCGGCACTCGGGGACAGGTTCTAAGCCTCGCGCTAAGGGCAACTTCCGGAGGCGGCGAGGACGCAGAGCCCCGGCCGCAACGGAGTTGCGACGCGCGGGACCGATCGTCCCGTCGGTCCCCGATGGTTCGTGGCCGCTGACGTGTGCAAGGTGCTGGGGATCACGAACGTCGGCGACGCCCTGACCAGGCTCAACAGGGCAGACATCGGTTCAACCGATGTGTGGTCGACCCGGAACAATCGGTCCTACGCAACGAAGATCGTCAACGAGCCGGGTCTCTACAGCCTGATCCTGCGAGCGGTACGCACACCCGGTGCTACCGCGGTGCCTCGTGTCCCCGGGGGGACACTCCGCGGAGCAGGAAGCCCTAAGCGGTTCAAACGCCGGGTCACTCCCAGAATAATAAACCCCCTCTCACGCGACTGACCTTCAAAGTTGCGGCGCGCTAACGCGTAGCTAAGCGGTTGTCAATACTCCGATCAGCTAGACTCTTGACGCCGCTTATTTTCTGTGTACCGTTATCAGTGCGGGCCGATTCTGGCCCACCTCATCGACCCGGGAACGGCGTGGCTACTACAGCCACGACGGCGGTGAATCCTGCCCCGGGCGCCTGGCAATGGCGCCGGGCAGGGTCACTATTGGAACAGTGACCCGGCGGGACAAGGGACCGGCGGAAACGCCTGGCAGTCCGGATAGCTACCGCCGCACTTACTACCGACAACGCGTCGACGTTGACGCACCACAATGAGGGAGGAACGATCATGGGACGGGGATTAGGACCGGCGCAGCGCGCCATCCTGGATGCGCTGAGAGCGTCGGATCAGGCAGCGCTCACTACGAGTGAGCTGGCAGGGTTGATCGGTCGTTCTGACCGTCAGGTCCGCGCCGGTACCGACGCCTTGGAGGGTCGGGGATTGGTCGTGGTTACCAGGGAGCAGACGGACTGGCGCGGTCGTGGCAAGTACGGCCCGCTAGACGACTACAAGATTCCGGACTACGCAGCGGGTCTGGACCCGGAGCCAGGCACTGTGCGGTGGCGGTTCATCCACGGGCGGGACCGGATGTACGTCCGTCGGTGGGATGGCCGGAGCGAGCGGGTATCGGTAGGGGATCACCACCGCATGAGCGGGCGGATTCGGCAAGGAATGCCGACGTACGGCCGTCTGGTGTGGCTTCCGGAGGTTCGTGCCGAGCACGAGCGTCGGGAGGCTCACAGGGCTGCTCAGGTCCGGGCGGCGTTCGCCGCCATCGGTCGGTAACCGTACCGCTCGGCGTCCACCTAGGTCGTCACCAGTCGGTATAGATAGAGAGGAACCCTCAGTGTTAACGCTCCCCGAGTGCGACCTGACCAGGGCTGGTCAGGAGAGCGACCGATTCAACGACGTCATGGATGTACTCGCTTCCCTGCACGTGGAAACGGGAATCTGGGCAAACGGGCCCATGACGTCCCTTCCGTGGGACGTCCTGCACGACGCTGTTGGGCACGCCGTCGGGCGCGCCCTAGCAACGGAAGGTGTCCCAAGCGATGACGCCTCCCTGACGGCGTTCTACGACCAGGCTGCGGAGTCTGCGATTACCAAGGTGGGTGAAGCAGTGGGAGCCTTACAGGTATAGATCAGTTCAAAGCGGGGCCGGGGGATGCGGGATCGGGAAAGTGGCGTAGCCGCTATCCGCGCGTCGGTGCATAGTTGCACCGGCCGTCACCTCCGGAGTCACCTGGGGGTGACGATGGTCGTGGCGACCGTGAGAAAGGTGCGCCACTCCCGGCCCCGTTGCTATGTCACTAACAACTAGAGAGGAACAAAGTATGGACAGGTACGTCATGGAGCATGGAAAGTGACCTTTGATTACATGAGCTTTGATGACGCAATCAGAGAGGCCGAGGAAGTAGAGACGTGGCTGGTCCAAGGACTAATCAGCGCGGGAACGACGCTGATCTATGGTCAGGCAAAGGTCGGCAAGTCGTTCCTAGTGTCTGCTCTTATCGCCGCCCTGACCGATGGGACGCCGTACCTGGGTGCGGACGTACCCGAGGACCGGGAATTCTCGGTAGCGCTCTGCTGGGCTGACGATGGTGACCGTGCGACGTACGCCCGTCAGGTCGCGGAGGTACTACCTGACGGCGTCCGCCCGGACATTGGTTTCTACACGATGCCTGCCATGAATCCTGATAAGTGGGAGGAGCTGTACGCCGAAGTCATGGAGCGCGGGCACTCGCTGCTCATCATCGATAACCTGACTCAGGTCATCGACGGGAGCATCAACAGTGATGCGGACGTCGGTAGATTCTTTCAGGGTGTCCGGAGGTTCACGCGCTCGGGAATCCCCGTCGTCATTATCGGGCACTCATCGGAAAAGGTTGGAGCTAACGGGCACGCCTCGGACAAGCCGATGGGCTCATCGGCGATCCGCGCCGGTGTCCGTTGGCTCTGCTTCGTCAAGAGGGCCAAGTCAGGGAACTTGACTCTGGCGTTCAGCGGGAACCATGCGGAGCCGCACACACTGGTCGTCAAGCATGGTCCCGGTGCGCGGTTCGAGGTTGTAAAGGCGATGGACTCTGACGCCGTTAAGGCAGACGCAGAGAACCGAGCACAGCAACGGGGCGCTAAGACATACGACGAGAATCGTCGGATAGCTGAGTACGTCGTGGAGCACTGCCAGGAGCAGGGAGTCAACGCAGCTGCGAGAACCCTGGAAACAGCACCCGAGTTCCCGAGTCTCGCGTACGAGTCCGCTCGGCAGAAACTCAAGTCAGGTGGGCCGGTCCGGGCCCTCCTGAACTTCGACGAGACCGGGAAGTCCTGGACTCTCATGCACTGAGGTGGGTACTGGGTAAGTGGGTAAACTGGGTACCCCCTATAGAGGTTCGTACCTCACCTCTTACCCCCACTAAGGACTTCCTCTTGCTTGCAAGGGGAAGCTATAGGAGGGGAGCCGTAGTCCAACGACTGCGGTTCCCTCCTCTGCCCCGGGAACCGCTACCGGTGAAGCCAAAGAGCGTAGACGGATACGGGGTATCTCCTCCCTGCCCCGTCGATACCCCCTAAGGGGGAGTAACCGGCCAAACGGTTACGACCCGCTACGTAGCGTCCTGGTGGCCGCTACTCCTATAGCCGTAGACGCCCCAAAGCGGATACGGCACAGTGTCGCAGTTTCCCCTTGGAGGGTCACTGCTCCCTGGCGCGAGGGTGGCACGGCCTTTTGGGGCCTTAGCCACTCTCTCCGTCCGGTGCGAACCTTCAAGGTTCAAGGCGGACGATTCGTCTTTTAGGACTCATCTTCCGCTTGATTGCAAGCGATGCCCCGTAGAGCGAACCAGCGATACGGGGCACGAGCCATGATGGCGAGAGCCAACAGTTTCCCTCGGATGATCTTTGTAACTACCACGGAGAGGACGCATGTTAAAGACTAGGAAGTGGAACAAACCTGGACAGCGGTCGACCACGACCGCACCTGTAGTTGTCCCGAGACCGGACCTACGGCAGTACAACAAAGGGAAGTACACCGTTCCCGAGGACAAGAGTCCTGTGGAACGGCGCGAGTGGCTCCGTAGACGGCGCCAGGAAGCCACCGTGATACACACACGGTGGAAGGTGACGAACGGTGTCGTTGACCGCTTCGGTGATGAGCTGCGCGTATACACCGGTGCCTGTCAGGCCACCGGCTGTAGTAACTGGTACATGGTCGAGCGCACCCCGGGCAACGTAATTGGCAAATGGCCCTACTACTGCTCTGCGTCATGCGACGAACGCTCCCAGGGTGTGACGGCCCGTCGGAGTGCTCGGCGTCAGCGAGAGGGCAGGACGACAGGCGCGAGGCGTCCGGATTGGTCTCGGTTCGTGCCTGACGATATTCCGGAGGGTGATAGGTACTGGACTGCTGAGACCATCGTCCGTGGCGAGGCAACAGCATCCGCAACCGCACACCTACAGGCAGCCGAATACCTAGACCAGTGCGATAAGACGCTAAGGGTTTTAGAACACTGGTCTGACGGCATGCTAACCGCGACTCCACGTGACTACTACCGCTGACCAGGAATAACACTGATAAATAGAATTAGTAGGCTGGGGGTCCTGGTCGAGCCCCGATAGAGCCGTTGGTCGCGGCTCAGCCGTTCTGCTCAATCGACCACCATCGTCCCGGGCGGCTTAGGCACCGCCCGGGACTCTTACTTCCGGAGTGGTCCTAGGACCACGATGGTCGGTATCCCGCCGCAGACCTCAGGTCATGCGGCTCTGTACTACCTGGCTCCAGAGCTTCCCTGTCGAGACAGGTAGGACAAGGGGATCAATCGATCCCCGATCCGGGCGCGCTGACACCGGGAACACCACAGCGCGTCCCCCGCCGGGCCGGTTGCGCCGTCCTCTCTCCGTAACCGGTCCGGCCCCGTACGGTCCCTGTCCACTCTGCCATGAGTGGACGGGGATTCTTTTATGTCCAACTTAGGTGATTAGGAGTAATCAATCCATGAATGATGACATTGACCGTGCCGCCTATCGGCGCGGGATTAATCAGGCCCTCGCCAGGATGCGAGAGAGCACCCGGCGCAGGAAGGCCGTTCGGCTGGACGTCTCCCTTGCCACCATCGATAACTGGCAGTCCGGTGCTACCTTCCCGAGCGAGGCGAACCTCGCCCGTCTCGCGAACGCCTCGGGCACGACGCAGGAGGCGATCCGGACGGGCGCGGTCCAGTGAGCTTCCGCTGTAGGGCCTGTGGCCTATCCAAGCCTGCCGAGGACTACCACCGCGACGCCTCCCGGCCGACTGGCCGTGCCGCATCCTGCCGGGAGTGCGTCAACGCCAGGGCCCGCCGCCGTAGAGCGGCGAGGAAGGCCGCTGACGCTCCGGTCTCCCTGGACTACGTCTACATCCTCGCACAACGGCTGAGTCCCCAGGACCAGCGTCATCTCTGGGAGCTGCTGGTCCCGGTGGACGTCATGGTCAGGGACCACGGCGATGGGTTCAGCCGCACGGTCGCGAGTATCGAGAGCGACGGACTGTCCAGCCCTCCAATGGTGCTCCATGCATGAACCGAAGGGGAAACACCCTCGGTTCTTCACTGCATGACCGAACTCGCGCTCAGAAGGCACTGCGCCGGGGTCGCATACGCCCATAGAGCCCGGTTCAGGAACCTGGGGTACTTCTACCCCTCGGAATAGGGCATGCACCCTGTATGCCCTCTCAGTGACGCAGAGGAGAGAACACGGAAGAATGAATGACGAACGAAAGGACGTGTGCCCAGTGCGGTGCACCATTCACCACGAACCGGTCCCGGCAGGGTCGGTGTGACTACTGCCGTGAGGCTGGACCTCCACCGTGCGAGTGCGGCGAACCGCTCTCGCGCTGGAACCAACGGCAGTGCACTCAATGCCGCTTAGCAGTGCATCCCGGCAGTGTCCAGTGCCCTAACTACTACTGCCTAACCTATTTCATGCCTGGCGCCAGCCATAAGTGCCTGCGCTCCGATAGTGCCGATAAGCGGCTGGCCGCAGTAGCGGATCAGCCGAAGTTGAACGTCATTGCGGGTCCTCCGCTACCACCTAACGTCCTCCTGTGAACGGATACCTTATGAACTTCTACGACATGATCCAGCGACAGAAGCGCGGCACTACCGCTGCGAACCTAGAGCGTGCCCTTAGTGGGCAGGCTCAGGACAGTCCTAATGCTGTCCACGATGAGGCCATCCCTGGACAGGGCGGCCAGTCTGATCCGCCCCGACAGCGGGCAACCGACCCCTCGCAGGGGCGCGGTTCCGGTGGCCTCACTGATGACCGGCCCGGAACCGAATTCGCCCGACTCCTGTACGCCAGCACCCGATGGAAGGACCAGGATGACGCTGCCACACAGGCAGCGGTAATCAAGGGTTCCGCTCCGCTTCCCCGCAACTGAATCTAAAGGAAACCAAAGCTATGGCTATCCACCGCGATATCAATAAGGCCATTACCGCCGTCACCGCTGCCGGGATCACCCTCCCGGCAGAGCTGGACCATGCCTACGCCAAGACCAAGATGCCGGTCACCGTGGACAACGGCACCCGGATCACCGAGGCGGAGGCAGCCGTGGTGGCCGCCTCCACGGAGGATGAGCTCACCACCGCCGTGGCGGGGCTCCGGGACGCGCTGAGCCTCAACAGCGCGACCCCCGATGACGTCCGTTCCCGTACCCGGGTCGCACTGGAGAACCACCTAGCGGAGGTGTTCCAGCCACTCGCTAGGGACCTCCTGTCGGCCGTCGCGGACCGCTTCGACCAGGAAGCGGCCCCGCTGGTCGACGCCATCACCCGCATCCCGGCTGACCTGGACACCCTGCCCGTCACCAGCCTGACCCCCGCACAGGCACAGGCCATCCAGGACGCCACCGCGGCGTACGGAAGGGTGGCACCCGCCTATGACGCGTTCGGGGCCCTGTACCTCACTATGACCGGCTCCCAGCTCGGCAACCCTAAGACCGTGGCGGGAGCCTCCCGCCGACTCGCGGCCGTCTCCGCATTCGAGGACCCTGAGCGATTCCGCGACGCTGTGGAGTGGCTTATCCAGAAGGCGAGTAATCCTGTGCACGTTTACGGTCCTGTCGCTGCCGCTGTCCTGTTCGGTGGACAGGTCAGCCTGGCACGCTCCACTGCTGAGGTAGAGGCACGTCGGCATGAGGTAGTAGAGGCTGGTCCTCCTATGTATGTGAGGTGAGAACAGTGCAGTGCAGGCGTGACGACTGTCCGGGCTCGGCTAACGCTAGCTGTGCAGGCTACTGCTGTAGAGCGTGTGCAACTTTAGACGCTTTAATAATCGGGGTCGGAAAGCAGATTGTGCGGACACCGACTGACCAGGTCGATAAGTGCCTAGACCTAGACGCCCGACTCGGCGCCCTATGGGAAGCGGGCAAATGGCTAAGCGAGTACCGACGGTTAACGAGGGAATCGCACGCTAAGACGGGAGCTGGTCGCGCTGACGACCAGCCACCCCCAGGGGAGTAGCCCCTCCGCCCCCGTCCCCTGCCCGGGCGGTACTGCGCCAGCACAGTCCGGTAAACGAACTGAACCCCATTTGCAACAAGGAATAGAGAAGAATGGACAAGCCAGAGCATTTCGGAGCGGCAGGCTCCGCATTCTGGGACGATATTAATGATCCTGACCTTAACCTCATCCTCCGAGCGGATGAGTACCGACTACTAGTCCAGGCATGCGAAACGCTTGACCTCCTGGACGTCCTAGCCGAGGAGTTCGCTAAGGAACCCGACTACATCGTCAAGGGCTCCACCGGTCAGCCGGTGGTCAACCCGCTTATTGCCCACCGCGATAAGCTCATGGCCCGTTACCAGTCTCTTGTTAAGCAGCTCATGATTCCCGACCTGGACGACGTCCGAGCCCAGCAGCGGGCCGACCAGGTCAGCGGCAACATGTCAGCACTGGGCCGGGCATCGTGGAGGGCCCGTAGCGGTGCGGCGGGGTAACCCAGTGGACACCGGCGTCCCCGGTGTCCCTCCTGATCTCCCGGACCACCTACGGCGGCCTGTCATCGACCTGGACCCCGACCAGGACGCCACAGGACGCCAGTGGGACGCCTACGTCTCGTTCGTGGCGTACCACCGCGACCTGTTCGCATGGCTACGGGTCAACGCACCGGAGTACAGGGCACACGACGTCCTGCGTGCCCTCGGGGTCACGATGGACGACATGTTCCGGGTAGCGAGAGAGCTACCCACGTAGCGTTATAGGAGGCCCTGCCGTGGAGCAGATCAGGCAGGGCCCTCGCTACTTCACAATGAGCGCAACGGCAGCGATGATGACTGAGAGCGATCCTGCCAACGCACTCACGGCTGCCGCTTGGCCACCAACACGCCGCATCAGGGAACGGACCAACCGACCCCAAGTGCTACGCCTAAGCATGAGCTTAGCGTTCTGCCACTTGTGGGACTGGAACTGACGGCATCCCCCAAGAATCCCGTGCGCGTTGTGACGGCACAGACGGTACTCGCCGGTGTCTGGATCTCTGTCCCGAGTCTCGGCACCGCACGGAACGTCGGCACGAAAGAGTGTGAATCCGACGATCAAACTGGACATGATAGCGATCGGTGCGGCGCCAACTTGGAGCACCAACCACGCCCACAGCGTGATGGGAATCAGCGCATATCCCCAGTACCTCCCGATGATCTTTCTACGCTTCTTGGTCAGCATCTTCGCCACGAGAACTAGACGCTACGGAGTTGATTGACGCCTCCGGAATAGGCGTCACCGTCTCAGCGTAGTTACACTCATGAGGTTCAGCGGGTGTCCAGTGCTCTATACCTGATTCTGTGGATTGATTCCGAGTGTCGACTGTGAGCGCAAGAGGTGGAAGACTGACACTGTGGATCACGCAGTCCTTACTCCGTCTCAGCTCCGTGTTCTGCTCCGCCTCTACGCGGAGCAGACCGGTGCTGACCCTGACCGGTGGCCCCAGCCGGGCAAGCGCTACGCCGACGGAGCGCGCCGACGCCTGGTCCAACGAGGGTTCCTGACCGACAGCGGGCTACTGACGCCGATGGGACTACAGGCGATAGAGCGGTTCCGGCGCCGCTAGGACGCGAGTAGGTCGAGATGAAACCCTAGAATTAGAAGTACGATCCCGACGTAACGAAGTGACTGGGCAGGACTATCGTTAGCTAGCTGTTCGTAGCTCATTTGCCATAGGCGCTCCAAGGATAGAGCCAGAAAGAAGACTAGCGTTGCCATTGTCAAAATGAGACTAAAATACTCTTCAAGGTCTGTTCCGCTTACGGCAGCGAATCCTGCGCCGACAGAAGGTGCGATGCCTGCAGCAAAAAATGTACATTGAAACTCGATCGATGCCCTACGTTGACGCGCTTTATGGTGGAAGACCTCCATTCTCTTCCCTATGCGTTGAAGTCGCTGTTTTCCAACGACATCGAGGATAACGGTCGTTCCGCCGAGAAATGCAATGACTTTTCCGGCCCGGCCCCAGGCACGGATCGTGAAGGGCCCCATGTAGTGGTCTCCGGGCACTTCATGCCCGGAGAGCCACATGGACCATGCCCCCCACCATGAGATCGCTAGCACGCTAATGCTGTCGATCCTCGTGCCTCGCCTGTTAGCGACTACCCTGAGCCGAGGCTGGGGTTCGGAACCTACAGCCCTATCTCTCTAGCTATCGGCAGGACTCTCCGTGATCTCAGCGATCTGTCGACGGAGGTCGTCCAAGTCGAACCGGTAGTGGCCACCGGCGGTGGTGAAGGTCGGCTTCACCTTCCCAGTCCGAACCCAGTCCGCGAGGGTCTGGTGCCCGACACCTAGCGCACGGGCAGCTCTCCCTGTGGAGAGCAGGCGCGGCGGGTCCTCGGACATGTGAATCAGTGTCTCAACATGGGTGTACATGCGTCCACGGGGGATCTTGCTGTCGGGGGTTCCGTGAGTTTCGGGAGTTGTGCTAGCGTCGACCCGGTCCGGGAGTTTCGGGAGTTTGGGAGCGCCAATGTTCAAGTACGAGACCACCACCGTTGCCCGTGAGCACCGGTTGACGCTGGCCATGTGCCTTGCCCTGCTGGGCGTCGGCACGGTCCGACCGTCCACCTGGGCTGGCCTGATCCGTCGGGGTCTGGCTGATCGGCTGTCGGATGGTGAGTACGACTTCACCGCGACCGGTCAGGAGGTCGGCGAGGCCCTGGCCGGTGCGGTCGGGGACCTGATCGGAGAGCAGTCCCGCGCGTCGACACAGCGTGTCGGCCGAGCCCGCCGCGGTGTCCCATCCTCCGGTGGGATCACCCTGGCCGCGGAGGTCGACGCGGATGCACGGGAGCGCCGTCGGGTCCTGGATCAGGAGCACGGAGAGGCTGACTGCCCGATCGTCGGTCAGGGTGGTTGCCCGAACTGCCGTGCTGCTGACCCTGAGGTCACCGCAGAGGACCTTTCGCCGGTCCTCTGGCCTGAGTGCCACGACGCAGGCGCCCACGTCGAAAGCGACCATGAGTCCTCTGACTGTGGTTGGCCTCCGCTGTGGCCGAACGGGGCCCCGGAGCCCCTTGCGGCTGACGGTGTGGGCCCTTCTCTGACCCGTGCCGATGAGGTCCGGTCGGGTGAGTGCCAGCACGGGAGTGCTGATCACGAGCCCTCGCGGCAGTCGGAACTCATGAGGGCCGACGAATGCCGCTCCGGTGATGTCCTGCTGTACGCCGGTAAGCGACGGACCGTCCTGGGTACCTGGACCGAGGGTCGAGACATTGTCCTGTCCACCGTCCACGGCACCCTGACGATGCCGCCCGGTACCCCGCTGATGGTCGAGCGTGCCCACGGCCCGGTCATCGGACGGCCGCAACACCAGAGGTGTGCGACGCGAGGGATCTCCTCCGAGATCCCCGATGCCGGACGCGAGGAACCTGCTCCCAGGTTCCCGTTCACGCTCATCGATGTTGCGTAGTGGCCAAGCATTGGCCACATAGCGGCCATGATTCCTGGACACCACGAGTACCTGACCGGTTGGACCGCAAGATTCTTACCCAGCGGCTACTCACGGCCGCACTGTTGAGCGGCCTACTGATTTTCGCCGCATTCATTCTCGCGTCGCTTATCTAATAGCGAAAGCGAGTCCTGTCGCCGAGGCGACCAATCTAAGAAATCATCACTGAGGAGAAGACTGTCATGCGATCGATCCCTGTCGACACCAGCAAGGTTCAGTTCATCGGCACCGGCAAGGTTGCCGAGCGGGCGGAGTACGTAGAGCTGTCCAACGGTGAGCGTCGCCGGTCGGGCAACCAGGCGACCGATCCGGACACCGGTCTCCCGCTGTACGTCGTGGACGTCCTGGTCAACGACCCGGAGGCGCAGCGTGCCGAGATCGCTGCGGTGAAGATCCCCAGCGCTACCCCTCCGGAGACTCAGATGGGCCAGCCGGTCAGCTTCCGTGACCTGGTGGCGGTCCCGTACGTCGACAACCGGTCCAACCGGGTGGCGATGTCCTTCCGCGCTTCCGGAATCGACACCGGTCACCAGCGCGGCGGTAAGCCACAGGACCAGGCCGCGTAGTCCCTCCCCATGTTCCCGCCCCGATCCCTGGTGTCCGTCCTGGGGATCGGGGCTTTCATTCGTAGAGAGGTTCCTGCCGTGTGGCCATTCAGCCGCTCTGTCCTGTCCCCGGAGGACCAGGCAGCCGCCGAGGAAGTAGAGCGGCTGACCAATGCATGGGAACGAGCGTGCCTCGGTGCCGGACTGATCCGGCGTATCGAGACCGTGTCCGGACCGACGCTGATCCCGCCACGGGTCACGTTCGTGAACCTGGGACCGCCTGATCGTCTGACCGTAAGGTTGGAACCCGGGATGGTCGCCGATGACCTCCGGTCCCTGGCACCCCGGTTGGCACCACACCTGGGCGCCTACGGCCTGCGGATCGAACCGCGGGGCCGGGGTGAGTGGTGCATCGTCACCCTGCTCTACGACGACCCGTTAGACGGGGTTCTGAGCCTTCCCGAGGGTCCTCTCAGCGGTCCGGTGCTGATCGGCACCGATGAGCAGGGCCAGGACGTCACCGCTGACCCTGCGGACCTGGGGCACATCGCCGTCCAGGGAGCCACCGGCTCCGGCAAGAGCGCGTTCCTCTACGCGCTGCTGTCCCAACTCACCGACCGCGAGCACGTGGAGATCACCGGAGTAGACCCGTCCGGCATCCTGCTTCGACCGCTGGCGGAGCCACGGTCTTCGGAGCATCACTCCGTCAGTGCTCCCCGGCCGTTCCACCGGAGCGGCCCTCTCCTGGGGCTGTCCGACCCCGAGATCATCGCGGACTACACGCACCGGCTGGTCGAGGACATGGACCAGAGGGTCCGGCGCATCCCTCGTGACCGTGACTCCCTCCCGGAGTCCGAGGGTCTGCGGTTCCTCGTGTTCGAGGAGTACCCGGGTCTGCTCCGCTACCTGGACGCTGCCGACATCAAGATCGGCAAGCGCGTCCGTGCCTACGTCGCTCGGCTACTCGCCGAGGGCCGGAAAGCCGGTATCCGGGTCATCCTCGTTGCCCAGCGAGCCGAGGCGTCCGTGATCGGCAGTACGGAGCGCGGCCAGTGCTCTACTCGCGTCTCGTTCCGGGTGGACAACATCGATGCCGTCCGGCTGCTCCACCCCGACGCCGATCCCGACACGGCTGCTGCTCACGCATCCGCCGTGCCTGGCGTGGCCCTGGTGTCCTCACCGGGTCGTCCCCTCACCCGGGTCCGGTCGCCGTGGATAGGTGGCTACAGCGAGTACGTCAGGCGGGTAGCCGCATGATCCGGGGACGCACCGACGGGGAAAGCGTCGCCGGTACTCCCCTGACCTCCTGGCGTTCCCCTAAAGCCCCTGTCCGTCACGTCGGCGGACGTAGTCCGAGTGTGCCGGTCGTTCGGGTGCAAACACGGGTCATCGTTTGCGGCCGGGCGGGCGGTGCGCTTGCCTCTGGCGCCGTCGTGATGGGCGGGGGCGGCCCCCTGTCCGGAGCTGAGGTCCCTCGGAGAGCCGTCGGAGACGATCTCTCATGCGTCGCACACCTCCGGTGCTGGGGCCGGACCAGAGGGCTGCCTTTCGGTGGTGCCCGGTGACCGCCGTGGTCGCCGGTCGCCCGTGCGCCGGAGGCGCAGAGGGCGGCCCGGCCGCCGCAGGCGGCCGCTTGGTAAAGAACGCCGCTAACCCTTCGGGAGGCCCGAAACAGGCCCGGGAACGTCGTGACGATCGGTACCGGCTCCGTCGTCGGCTGTGGGAGCTGTCGACGCTGCCGGGGGTCCGTAAGTGCGGTCGGGTGTCGAGGTCACCGGAGGGTGGGCCGACGCTGAGGGTGTCGGGTGACGGTGATCAGCGTTCGGCCGGGTACGCGGGTCTGGTCACGTGCGGGATCATGACTTGTCCCTGCTGTGCGTCGAAGGTGGGAGCGCACCGGGCGCAGGAGATTGGGGACCTGGTGGAGAAGGTCCACGCCGAGGGTGGCTCTGCCGCTCTGGTGACGCTGACCGTCCGGCATCGGGCGGGGCAGCGGTTGGCTCCGCTGTGGGACGCGATCACCTACGCGTGGTCGCGGGTGACCTCCGGTGCCAAGTACGCCGATGAGCTACAGCGGTTCGGTGTGAGCGGGTGGGTCGCCGTGGTCGAGGCGACCCACGGTGATGCCGGGTGGCATCCGCACCGGCACATCCTGGTCCTGTTCGACGGGCCGGTGTCACAGGAGATGACTGAGGCCCTGGCGGATCGGTGGTGGCTCCGCTGGGAACGAGCGCTCAACCGCCGTGGTTTCGATGCCGTAGCCGACAAGGGCGGCCTGGACGTCCGCCGTGTCGCCGATGGGAGCGGTTCCCTGGGCGTGTACCTGTCCAAGATCGCTCATGAGGTCTCCGGGGCCCCGACGAAACGGGGACGCGGAACCTCCCGGACGCACTGGCAGATTCTCAACGATTTCCTGGCCACTGGTAGCGCCGATGACTATGACCTGTGGGTCGAGTACGAGCAGACGGCGCAACGTCGCCGGACGCTGACATGGGCTAAGGGCACCCGGGAGCGCTACGGCTTGTCCCGGGAACGCTCCGCTAAGGAGATCACCGAGGACGACGCCGGTGGCGATGACGTCCTGGCACTGCCGAACGAATCGTGGCGTCAGGTCCGGGACCGTTCTGAGCTGCTGTTGACCGCTGCGGAGCGGGACGGGATCACCGGTGCAATGGCATGGCTGACCGAGCGTGGAATCACGTTCACGAGGGTGAAGGGGAAACCGCATGACCGAGACGCTGAGTCTGCCCGAGCAGACTATCTACGCCGTGATGCACGATCCCGATGGTCAAGGGTTCCTCGCGCTTACCGACCGGGAGGAACAGCGTGCATGGCTTGACGCCCGAGGACTGGCCTACCACCTGGTGAGCGACCAGGAGAGCGCAGAGGCACGGCTACGTCGCTTGTTCGGCCGCTAACGGCGACTCTAGGTCGCCAAGTTGCTCCGTTCGGTCGCCAACCGTGCACAGGCACCAACCGTCTCTTATGTGGCCCCGTAAGCAAGGAGACGACGTGCCCACCATGAAATCCCGTCGACCGGTGAGGGTGGCTCGCACCGCGCTCTACGCCGTCGCTGCCGCTGCTGTGCTCGCCGGATGCGACCAGGCAGCCGCGAGCCCAGAACCCGGGGAACCGACCCGGTCCGGGACGTTCGGCCGCCCGAGCAACGTCCCCGCTCCGCCGTCGGCGGGTAACGGGTTCTGGATGTACTGCACCCCGATCCAACGGACCCCCGGCTACTACTGCACCCCGGAAGGCGGCACCGCGCCCCCAGCCCCGGTGCCCACGGACCCGCCTCACACAGTCCCGCCGCCTCCCGTGTCGACGAACCCGCCGGAGGGCACCCCGGACCCGTCCAGGACGTGGCAGCCGGAGCCTCCGGCACCCGCCCCATGGGACCCGCCGACGACCGATGTGCCTCCGCCTCCGGTGACGAGCCAGCCCTCCACCGAGGCACCGCCGGATCAGCCCTGATCGGCAGCCCTGTCCTTTGACAACTGAATCATCGTGGACCTGCGGTTATACAACTGCACAGTGGTAGAGCAACCCCGAGCACCGGCCCTACCGGACCGGGCGGAGGGGCAGGAAACAGTAGGTCTACGGGCACTCTGACCAGGTGGTCACGATCTTCTATCGTGCTAGCGTCCCTGGTCAGAGGGTGTGTGGAGCCGGAGGTCGGGATCGAACCGACGACCTACTGTTTACAAGACAGTTGCTCTACCACTGAGCTACACCGGCGGGTCGCCCCAGAGTAGCTTCCTGCACCTCCCACACCCTCCCCGCCCGCCCACCGGACGCACCGGACGGGCGTCCGGCCGTGCCGCCGTCACCCGCCCGACACAGATCCCTAGCCTGGGAGGCCGCACGGACTACAGGAGAGGTGAACCGAACGTGGCCGAGGACACGCCGCCCGCCGACAGGTTCGCGCGGCGACTGCGCGGGGCGCTGCGGCGGGACGCGAAACGGCTGCTGACCCCCGGCCCGTCGACGGTGCCGATGCTGATGCTCGGCCCCCAGGTCCCCGACGACGCCCAGGTCCAGCAGGTTCTCGACCTCTGCATGCGGATCGGCGAGATCGAGCTGTCCAGTGGCGAGTCGGTGGACGAGGTCACCGCGACGATGCTGCGACTGGCCAACGCAGCCGGCCTCCCGGCGGTGGACGTCGACATCACGTTCACCTCGATCACGATGTGCTGCCACCGGGGCAACGCGGCACAGCCGGTCACCACGATGCGGCTGGTCCGCTACCGGACCCTGGACCTGTCCCGGCTGGCCGAGACCGAGCAGATCGTCCGCGACCTGGAGGCGGGTCGGCTGGACGTGCGTGCGGCGTCGTCGCGGGTGTCGGACGTGGTGCGCAGCCCGCACCCCTACCCGCGCTGGGTCGCGACGTTCGGCTGGGCCGGGCTCGCCGCGTCGATCGCCCTGCTGCTCGGTGGTGGCCCGATCACCGCCACGGCGGCCTTCGTCACGACGGCGGTGATCGACCGGATCGGCAGGCTGCTGGCCAGGTGGGGGGTCGCGTCGTTCTTCCAGCAGGTGCTCGGCGGCTTCCTGGTGACCGCGTCGACGATCCTGCTGATCTCGATCGGGCTGTTCCCGGCCGGGACCAGACCCTCGTTCATCGTGGCGGCCGGGATCACCGTGCTGCTGTCCGGGCTGAGCGTCGTCTCCACCGTGCAGGACGCGCTGACCGGCTACTACCTGACGGCGGCGGCCCGGATCGTGGAGATCTCGCTGCTGTCGGCGGGGCTGCTCACCGGCGTCGTGCTCGGGCTGCAGCTGGGCTTCCAGTTCGACGTGCCGATCGAGGTGTCCGGGGACCTGCCGTCCAGCGTCGGGCAGTTCGGCCTGTCCGTGCTGTCCGGCGCGCTGGCGGCCGCGTTCTACGCGCTCGCCGGGTACGCCTCGCTGCGCTCGCTGCCGATCGCCGGTGCGGTCGGCGCGGCGAGCTGGGCGGTCTACGGCGTGCTGACCCAGGTGTTCGGGATCGGGGCGGTCCCGGCGACCGGCGCCGCGGCCCTGGTGGTCGGCCTGGCCGCCGGGCTGCTCCGGCGCGGGACCGACACCCCGCCGATGGTGGTGACGCTGGCCGGCGTCACCCCGCTGCTCCCCGGCCTGGCCGCCTACCGCGGCTTCTACCAGCTGGCCGTGGAGGGCGTCTCGGAGGGACTGGTGACGGTCACGATCGCGCTGGCGATCGGTCTCGCGCTGGCCTCCGGTGTGGCGCTGGGCCAGTTCGCGACCCGGCCGCGGCGCCGGCCGGAGGAGACGCCGACCTCCGGGGACAGCCCGTCCACCGGCAGCGGATACATGCTCGCGCCGGACTCCGACGCCGCCGAATCGCAGGCCACCCCGGCCGACTCGAAGTAGGCTCGGCGACGGGCCCGGGACGCGCCCGCGGCCCGTGTGTCGAGGAGGGCATGTGACCAGCGGCGAACCGGTGACCGCGGCGGATCTGGTGGTGGTGGCCAACCGGCTGCCGGTGGACTACGAACGCCGGCCGGACGGCAGCACCGGCTGGAAGCGCAGCCCGGGGGGCCTGGTCACGGCGCTGGAACCGACGCTGCGGGCCCGGGAGGGCGCCTGGGTCGGCTGGCCCGGCGTCCCGGACGTCGAGGTCGATCCGCTGGTGGAGGACGGCCTGTCGCTCTACCCGGTCCGGCTCTCCGCCCAGGAGGTCGAGGACTACTACGAGGGCTTCTCCAACGGCACGCTCTGGCCGCTCTACCACGACGTGGTCGCCCAGCCGCAGTTCCACCGGCACTGGTGGCGGGCCTACACCGCGGTCAACCAGCGCTTCGCCGAGGAGGTCGCCAGGGTCGCGGCGCACGGCGCGACCGTGTGGGTGCAGGACTACCAGCTCCAGCTGGTCCCGGGGCGGCTGCGCGAGCTGCGGCCGGACCTGCGGATCGGGTTCTTCCTGCACATCCCGTTCCCCCCGGTGGAGCTGTTCCGCCAGCTCCCGTGGCGGACCCGGATCATGGAGGGCCTGCTCGGCGCGGACCTGGTCGGGTTCCACACCGACGGCGGCGTCCGCAACTTCCACTGGCTCGCCCAGGAGCTGGCCGGCGCGACCCCTGACCGGGATCCGGAGGTGGTGCGCTACGGCGGCCGGCAGGTCCGGCTGGGCGCGTTCCCGATCTCGATCGACACCAAGCAGCTCGACGAGCTGTCCCGCACCGAGACCGTCCTGAAGCGCGCCGCGCAGATCCGCGAGGAGCTCGGGAACCCCGCGCGGATCGTGCTGGGCGTCGACCGGCTGGACTACACCAAGGGCATCGACGTGCGGCTGCGCGCGTTCCAGGAGCTCCTGGAGGAGAACCGGATCACGGGCGGCGACACGACGCGCAGCGGAGCGGAGTCGGCCATCGACACCGTGATGATCCAGCTGGCCACGCCGTCGCGCGAGCGGGTCGAGCACTACCAGCAGATGCGCAACGACATCGAGCAGGCGGTCGGCCGGATCAACGGCGAGTTCGCCAGGGTCGGCCATCCCGCCGTGCACTACCTGCACCGCTCGCTGCCCCGCGAGGAGCTGGTCGCGTTCTTCCTGGCCGCCGACGTCATGCTGGTCACCCCGCTGCGGGACGGCATGAACCTGGTCGCCAAGGAGTACGTGGCGGCCCGGCACGACGACGGCGGCGTGCTGGTGCTGTCCGAGTTCGCCGGTGCCGCGATCGAGCTGACCTCGGCGCTGCTGGTGAACCCGCACGACACCGACGGGGTCAAGGAGGCGCTGTACGCGGCGCTGACGATGAACGCCGACGAGGGCCGCAAGCGGATGCGCACGCTGCGCCGCCAGGTGCTCGACCACGACGTGGACCGGTGGGCGCGCTCGTTCCTGGAGACGCTGGGCGTGAAGGTGGACCGGTGACGCCGGCGGGCCCGGCCGGCGCGCTGGATCGGCTGGCCCGGGCCGACCGGCTGCTGGTGGCGCTCGACTTCGACGGCGTGCTGGCGCCGCTGGTGGACGATCCGTCGGCGTCCCGGCCGCTGCCGGGGTCCGCCGACGCGGTGCGCCGGCTCGCCGGCACCGACGCCACCACGGTGGTACTGGTCTCCGGCCGCGGGCTCGACGATCTCGCGACCGTCTCCGGCTTCGGCCCGCCGGTCGGGCTGGTCGGCAGCCACGGCGCCGAGTTCGACGCGCGGCTCTCCGAGCTGCTCGGCCGCGGCGGGCTGCTCAGCGACGCGCAGGCCCGGCGGCGGGCCGCGCTGCTCGACGGCCTGCGGGAGCTGGTCGAGGCCACCCCGGGCGCCCGGCTGGAGACCAAACCGGCCGGCGGCGCCGTGCACGTGCGCGGGATGGACCCGGCGACCGGTGCCGCGCTGCTGGAGCAGGTCGAGGCCGAGTGGGTGCGCGACGGCGTCGAGGCCACTGCGGGCAAGGACGTGCTGGACCTCGCGGTGCTGCGCACCACCAAGGGCGCCGCGGTGGCCGCGCTGCGCGACGTGCTCGGCGCCGGTCCGGTGCTGTTCGCCGGCGACGACATCACCGACGAGACCGTGTTCGGCACGCTCGACCCGGGCGACGTCGGGATCAAGGTCGGCGACGGCGCCACCGCCGCCGGGTACCGGATCGCCGATCCGCACGAGCTGGAACCGCTGCTGCACCGGCTGGCCGACGCGCGGACCGGTGCGGTCAGGAGCGGGCCCGGCCGGTGACGGTCAGCTCGTCGCCGACCCGCAGCTCGGGGTCGGGGTCGGGGTCGGGGTCGGGGTCGGGGTCGGGGATGAGATTCACGCCGAACAGCACGCCGCCGCCCACCCGGCGGTGCCGGGCGAGGGTGACCATCGGCTCCCGGCCGCGATCGGCCGTCACCGGGTCGACCGTGGTGAACACGCACCGGGCGCAGGGTTTCGCGACCCGGAACGCGACGTCGCCGACGGTGATCCGCCGCCAGCCGTCCTCGGCCCACGGCGCCGCCCCGGACACGACGAGGTTCGGCCGGAACCGGCTCATCGGCAGCGGCCCCTCCGCGGCGTGCGGGCCGTCCGCGACCAGCTCGTTCAGCGCGTCGAGGGAGTCCTGCGAGGTCAGCAGCAGCGGGTACCCATCGGCGTAGGACACCCGGTCCTGCGGACGGGAGAACTCCGGATCGGGCCGCCGGCGGTCCGGGTCGTCGAGGTGCACCAGGCGCACGTCGGTGCCGAGCAGCCGGGAGAACCACCGGCCGGCCACGGGGCCCGCCGGCACCCCGGCGGTCTCCGAGCGGTGCACGCGCACCGGGACGGTCCCGACGGCCGGGTCCGGCTCGGCGACCCGCAGCACCGGGAGCCCGGGTCCGGTCACCTCCAGCCCGCCGCCGTCGGGCAGCCGCGGCGCGGCGAGTACCAGCCGCGGGTGCTTCCGGCCGGTGACCATCACGCCGTCCGGGTCGACGACCATCCAGCGCCGGTCGCCGGCGAGGCCGGCGCGCTCGACGGGGAGCCGGTCCTCCGGCGTCCCGCGGCAGGACTTCACCGGGTACCGGAGGAGACCGGTCAGCCTCACCATCCGGAGAAGAACTCCCCCGACTGCCGCAGCGCCCGGGTGGTGGAGCCGACGACGAGCTCGGTCGGCAGCGTGACGTGCTCGGAGACGTGCCGGTCGCCGCGTTCCAGCAGCAGCCGCCCGGCCTCCCGGCCCTTCTCCCGGAACGGCTGCCGGACCGTGGTCAGCCCGACCCGGTCGGCCTCGGGCACGCCGTCGAACCCGGCGACCGACAGGTCCTCGGGGACCCGCAGGCCGCGTTCCCGGGCCTCGCCGAGCGCGCCGAGCGCGAGGATGTCGGAGGTGCAGACGACCGCGGTGATCCCCGGGTGCGCGTCCAGCAGGGCGGCCGCGCCATCGGCGCCTGCCTCGGCGGAGTGCTCGAAGCGCTCGATCACCGGCACCGCGGACCAGCTGACCCCGGCCTCGGTGAACGCCTCGCGCAGGCCGGCCAGCCGCTCCCGCTGCACGCTGTAGGTGCTGCGCTCCTGCCGCTCGGGACCGACCGGCCCGTCGTGCCGTTGCGAGCTGAGCCGCATGCACAGCACGCCGATCCGCCGGTGCCCCAGCTCCACCAGGTAGCGGCCGAGCGCCAGGGTACCCGCCCGGTCGTCGACGCCGACCCGGTCGACGCCCTCGACGCCGGCCGGCTGGTCGCACACCACGGTCGGTACCGGACGCTGCAGGACGGCGCGGAAGTGCGGGTCGTCCTCGCTGACCGAGTAGACGACGAAGCCGTCCACCCCCGCCTGGTAGACGGCGTCGACGTCGGAGTGCTCCGGGCTGACCGGCACCAGCAGCAGCCCGGTGCCCGCCTTCTCGCAGGCCAGCGCGAGCCCCTCCAGGAAACCGGTGGCGCCCGGGTCGCGGAAGGCGTAGCTCAGCGCCTCGGTGAGCAGCAGCCCGACCGCGCCGGCCCGGCGGGTGCGCAGCGAGCGGGCCACCGGGTCCGGGCCGGGGTACCCGAGCCGGCGGGCCGCCTCCAGGACGCGCTCGCGCAGCGGCGCGGACAGCTGGTCGGGGCGGTTGTAGGCGTTGGACACAGTGGTCCGGGAGACGCCGAGCTCGGCCGCCAGCGACGCGAGCGTCGCCGGACGCCGCTGGTGCTGGGGACCGGTCACGCCTCGAACGGTAGCGGCGGCGTCACCCGGGTGAAAGTCCGCCCCGGCCCGGGCGTATGGATCACACCGTCGCAGTCCGGCCCGACTGTAGAGTGAATTTGAGAACGATTTTCGATAAATACATGACGATACGTTGATAGGAGTTCGGTCGTGTCCCGTTCCCCGCTCCGCCCGGCCGCGCTGGTGGCCGGGCTCGCCGCCCTCTCGCTGGGCCTGTCCGCCTGTGGCTCCGGCCAGGTGGACGCCCCGACCAGCCCGGACATCCCGCAGACCGCGATCGTCGCCTCCACCGACGCCTGGGGCGCCGTCGCCCGCGCCGTCGGCGGCAACTACGTGGAGGTCGAGTCGATCATCGACTCGCCGAACGTGGACCCGCACGGCTACGAGGCGACCCCGCAGGACGCCCTGTCCGTCGGCGACGCCCAGCTGATCCTGATGAACGGCGGCGGCTACGACGCGTTCATGACCGGCCTCATCTCCTCCTCCGGCAACCAGGCGCCGGTGGTCGACGCGGTCGAGGTCTCCGGGCTGGAGGGCGCCGACGAGGCCGGGCACGCACACGAGGGCGAGGGCGAGGCCGGTCACGCGCACGAGGAGGAGGCGGGCCACGCGCACGAGGACGAAGCGGGCCACGACCACGCGCACGAGGACGAGGCGGGCGGCCACGAGGGACACGACCACGGCGCGTTCAACGAGCACGTCTGGTACAGCCTGCCGACCGTGCAGCAGGTCGCCCAGCAGCTCGCCGACCGGCTCGCCGAGATCGACCCGTCGGCCGGCGAGTACTTCCGGAGCAACGCCCAGGCCGTCTCCGGCGGCATCGCCCAGCTGACCTCGAAGGCCACCGACATCGGTCGCAGCCACCCGGACGCCCGGGTCGTCGTCACCGAGCCGGTCCCGGACCACCTGCTGGAGTCGGCCGGCCTGGAGAACGTCACGCCGCAGGAGTTCTCCTCGGCCGTCGAGGAGGGCACCGACCCGCCGGCCGCCGTCGTCGCGCAGACCCTGGACCTGTTCCGCAACCAGCCGCCGGCCGACGTGTTGATCGTCAACAGCCAGACCGAGTCCGCGAGCACCGACCAGGTGCGGGCCGCTGCCGAGCAGGCCGGCGTCCCGGTCGTCGAGATGAGCGAGACGCTGCCCGAGGGCGTCGACGACTACGTCCAGTGGATGAACGGCAACCTCGACGAGCTGAACGCGGCGCTCTCGCAGTGACCGCCCCGGCGCTCTCACTGCGCGGGGCGGGCCTGCGGTTCGGCGACCGGACCCTGTGGTCCGGCCTGGACCTCGACGTCGCACCCGGGGAGTTCGTCGCGGTGCTCGGCCCGAACGGCTCCGGCAAGACGACGCTGATGCGCGTCCTGCTGGGGCTGCTCGCGCTCTCCGAGGGCGAGGTCCGGATCGCCGGCGCCGCGCCGCGCCGCGGCAGCCCGGAGATCGGCTACGTCCCCCAGCAGCAGCAGCTCGATCCCGATCTGCCGCTGCGCGGGCGGGACCTGGTCGGGCTCGGCCTGGACGGCCACCGGTTCGGCCCCCGCTGGGCCCGGCCCGGCGCCCGCCGGGAGCGGCGCGAGCGGGTCGACCGGGCGCTCGCCGCCGTCGGCGGCACCGGGTACGCCGGATCGCCGGTCGGCAGGCTCTCCGGCGGCGAGCAGCAGCGGCTGCGGGTCGCGCAGGCGCTCGTCGGCGATCCGGCGCTGCTGCTGTGCGACGAGCCGCTGCTCTCCCTCGACCTGTCCCACCAGCGCACGGTGACCCGGCTGATCGACGAGCGCCGGCGCACCGACGGCACCGCCGTGCTGTTCGTCACGCACGAGATCAACCCGGTGCTCCCGCTCGTCGACCGGGTGCTCTACCTGGTCGACGGCCGGTTCCGGATCGGCCCGACCGAGCAGGTCATGACCTCCGAGGTGCTCTCCGAGCTCTACCGCACCGAGGTGGACGTGCTGCGCGTGCGGGACCGGCTGGTCGTCGTCGGCGCCGAGGACGCCGGCCTGCACGCCGAGCACGGCGGGGTCCCGGCGTGATCGACCGGCTGTTCTCCTTCGACGGCACCCTGGAGCTGCTGGCCGAGCCGTTCGTGCAGAACGCGCTGATCGCCTGCGCGGTGCTCGGGCTGGTCGCCGGGCTGCTCACCCCGCTGGTGGTCAGCCGGGGCATGGCGTTCGCCGTGCACGGCACCGCCGAACTCGCCTTCACCGGCGGCGCGGCCGCGCTGCTGATCGGCCTGGAGGTCGGGCTCGGGTCGGTGGTCGGCGCCGTCGTCGCGGCGACCACCTTCGGCGTGCTCGGCCTGCGCCAGCGCGAGCGGGACTCGGTGATCGGCGTCGTGCTCGCGTTCGGGCTCGGCCTCGGCGTGCTGTTCCTGTCCCTCTACGAGGGCCGCTCGGCGAACCGGTTCGGGCTGCTCACCGGCTCGATCGTGGCCGTCGACGGGACCAACCTGCGGGTGCTCGCCGTCGTCGCGGTGCTGGTGCTCGTCGCCCTGCTGGTGGTCTACCGGCCGCTGCTGTTCGCGAGCACCGATCCGGACGTGGCGCTCGCCCGCGGCGTGCCGGTGCGCGCCCTGTCGCTGGTGTTCGCGGTGCTGATCGGGCTGGTGACCGCGCTCGCGGTGCCGATCGTCGGGGCGATCCTGGTGCTCGCGGTGATGATCGTCCCGGGCGCCGCGGCGAACCGGGTGACCGCCAATCCGGTCCGCGCGACCATCCTGGCCGTGGTGATCGCCGAGGTGTCGCTGGTCGGCGGCACGATCCTGTCGCTGGCGCCGGGGCTGCCGGTGTCGGCGTACGTGGCGACCATCGGCTTCCTCGCCTACCTGCTGTGCCGGCTGGTCGCCCGGCTGCGCGGGCGCAGCGTCGCGCGCGCCTGAACCCGCCGCCGGTCAGGACCTCCCGGCGGGAGCCTCGGCCGGGTCGGGCACCCACCGGTCCGCCCACCGGCTCAGCGCGGCGACCGCGCCCTCCAGGTCGCGCCCCTTGTCGGTCAGCCCGTACTCGATCCGCACCGGTGTCTCCGGGTGCACGGTTCGGCTGACCACGCCCTCGGCCTCCAGCTCACGCAACCGCCCGGCGAGCATCTTGTCGGTGAGCTGCGGGATCGCCTCGCGGATCTGGCCGAACCGGGTGGAACCGAGCAGCAGCTCGCGCAGGATCGCTCCGTTCCACCTCCGCCCGATGAGCTCGACGGCGTGGTGGTACTGCGGGCAGAACCCCTCGCCGAGATCGTACCGGTGCGCCATGCAGGCACTATATCAGCGGCAGGCAAATACCTTTTGGTAAGTCACTACCAATCTGATAGCTTTCGGCTGGTCCGACACCACCGTCCGAGGGGGCTCGCCATGGGCGCGCAGATCGCCGTCTTCTACTACAGCTCGACCGGGAACGTGTTCCGGCTGGCCGAGGCCGCAGCCGACGGCGCAGCCGAGGCCGGCGGCACCGTCCGGCTGCGCCGCGTCACCGAGCTGGCGCCGGACTCCGTGATCGACCGCGTTCCTGCCTGGCGCAGCCATCTCGACGAGACCGCGCACATCCCGGAGGCCTCCCTCGACGACCTCGCCTGGGCCGACGGGTTCCTCTTCGGCACCCCGACCCGCTTCGGCGGCGCGGCATCCCAGCTCAGGCAGTTCATCGACTCCACCAGCGGGCTGTGGTCGGCAGGCCTGCTGGCCGACAAGCCGGCCAGCGCCTTCACCTGCGCAGGCAGCCCGCACGGCGGCCAGGAGGGGACGTTGCTGACGCTCTACCAGTCGCTCATGCACTGGGGCGCGTTCATCGTCCCGCTCGGCTACACCGATCCGGCGGTCGACGCGGCAGGCGGCAACCCGTACGGCGTCAGTGCCCTGGACGACGGCTCCGGCACACCGACCGACGAGGTGCTCGCAGCCGCCCGGTACCAAGGCCGACGCCTCGCCGAGGTGACGGCCACCTTCGCCCGCGGGCGCTCGATCGCGGTCGCCCCGTGACCGCCCGCGCAACGGACACCGCTGCTGCCGGGGCGACGGACTGGCGCGTCGTCGTCACCCTCGTCTCCGCCGGGCTGGTCGTCGCCTTCCAGGTCGGCAAGCTCGCCGCCACGCTGCCCGTCGTCGCCGCCGAGCTAGGGATGGGCGCCGCGCTGTCCGGCGCGGTGCTCGGCGGGTTCAACCTGGTCGCCGCCCTCACCGGAGTGCTGGTCGGGGTGGCCACCGGCCGGATCGGCACGGAGCGCGCGGTGCTCGTCGGGCTCGCCGTCGTCGCGCTGGGCAGCGCCGCGGGCGCCGCCGCGACCGGGCCGTGGATGCTGCTGCTCAGCACCGTCGTGGAAGGCACCGGGTTCGTGGTGGTCGCCGTCGCTGCGCCCTCGCTGGTCGCCGGCGCCACCACGGCCGGCGACCGCAGCGTCGCGCTCGGGCTGTGGGGCACCTACATGCCGGGCGGGCAGGCCGTGATGATCCTTATGGCACCGTTCCTGGTAGCCGCCGCGGGCTGGCGCGGGCTGTGGCTGGTCAACGCGGCCGTCCTGGTCGCCGTCGGGGTGCTCGCCCACCGGGTCCTCGGCACCCACGCAGCCGGCACGGGCCGCCCGGCGGACGGCACGATCCGCGACATCACCACCGCACTGCGGGCGCCGGGGCCACGGCTGCTCGCGCTCGCCTTCGCCGGATACTCCCTGCAGTTCGTGGCGGTCGCGGGATTCCTACCGACGGTGTACGCCGAGCAGGGCCTGGATCCCGGCACCGGTGCCCTGTTGACCGCCGCTGTCGTGCTGATGAACGTGGCCGGGAACCTCGGCGCCGGCGTCCTGCTGCGCCGGGGCGCCCCGCGGTGGCTGCTGATCGCGGTGGCAGCGGGGGTGATGGGAGCCGCCGCGGTCGGCGTGTACGCGGCGGCACTGCCCTTCGCCGCGAGCTACGCGTGCGCGCTGGTGTTCTCCGCGGTCGGCGGGCTGCTGCCGGCGGCGGTGCTGGCCGGCGTACCGGTACTCGCCCCGCGCCCCGACCTGGTCCCGGTGACGAACGGACTGGTCGTACAGGGCATCGGGATCGGGATGGTCGCCGGTCCGGTCACCGCAGGCGCGCTGGCGCAGTGGGCCGGCGGGTGGCACGCCACCCCGCTCGTCGTGACGACGGCGGCGGCGCTCGTCGTGGTCGTCGCGTTCCGGCTGCGCCGGATCGAGATCCCCCCGGCGGTGGATGCCTGAGCGTGTGCCGCCGTCAGCGACCGACGCGGCGGCGGCGCGCCACCTCGGCCAGCACCACACCGGTGGCGACCGAGGCGTTGAGCGACTCGACGTTCCCGGCCAGCGGGATCGAGACGGTGACGTCGCAGGTCTCCCGGACCAGCCGGGACAGCCCCTTGCCCTCGGACCCGGTGACCAGCACCAGCGGGCCGGTGGCCAGATCGAGGTCGTCGAGCGAGACGTCGCCGTCGGCGGCCAGGCCGGCGACCATCAGCCCGGCCGAGGCGTACTCGCGCAGCGTCCGGGTCAGGTTCGTCGCGCGGGCCACCGGCAGCCGGGCCGCGGTGCCGGCCGAGGTCCGCCAGGCCACCGCCGTCATCCCGGCGGCGCGGCGCTGCGGGACGACGACGCCGTGCCCGCCGAACGCGCTCACCGAGCGGACGACCGCGCCGAGGTTCCGCGGGTCGGTGACGCCGTCCAGGGCGACCGCGAGCGCGGGCCGGCCGGAGTGGGCGGCCCGCTCCAGCAGCTCGTCGGGGTGGGCGTAGGAGTACGGCGGCACCTGCAGGGCCATCCCCTGGTGCAACGCCCCGCCGGTGATCCGGTCGAGATCGTTGCGCGGGACCTCCAGGATCGAGATCCCGGCCTCCGCGGCCAGCGCGACCGCCTCGGCGACCCGCTCGTCGGCCGGCATGCCGGTGGCGACGTGCAGGGCGGTCGCCGGGACGCCGGCGCGCAGACACTCGACGACCGGGTTGCGGCCGAGCACCGTCTCCGGGCCCTCGCCGTCACCGCGCCGGCCGGCGACCGGCCGGCGGCGCTGCTGATCCTGCTGGGCCGTTCGGCGGGCGGCCGCCTTCTGCTTGGGGTGCCCGGGCCGCAGGTCACCGGGCGGGGTCGGCCCCTTGCCGCGCAGCGCGCGGCGGGACTGGCCGCCGGAGCCGACGACCATCCCCTTCTTGGTGCCGTCCTTGCGGATCGCTCCGCGGCGCTTGGAATTGCCTGCCATCGTTATCGGGCGTCCTATGCGTCTTTGAGAGTCCAGGTGGAGCCGCCGGCGCCGTCCTCGACGGCGATGCCGGCGGCGAGCAGCTCGTCGCGGAGCCGGTCGGCGGTGGCGAAGTCGCGCTCGGCGCGCGCCGCCTGGCGACGCTCCAGCATCGACTCGACCAGGGTGGCCAGCGCCTCCCGGGCACCGTCACCGGTGGCCTCGGCGGCGCCGCCCGCGGCCAGCGGGTCCAGCCCCATCACGGCGGTGGTGGCGCGCACGCAGGACGCGGCCCGCGAGGCGGTGCCGGCGTCGCCCGCGTCGAGCGCGGTGTTGCCCTCGCGCACCAGCTTGTGGATCACCGACAGGGCACCGGGGGTGCCCAGGTCGTCGTCCAGGGCGGCGGCGAACTCGGCCGGGACGTCCGCCGACGGCTCGGGCAGCCCGTGCCGCTCGCGGGCCCGGTTCACGAACGACTCGATCCGCCGGTAGGCGGCGACCGCCTCGTCCAGCGCGGCGTCGGAGTACTCGATGGCCGACCGGTAGTGCGGGCCGACCAGGTAGTAGCGCAGCTCGGCCGGGCGGACCCGCTGCAGCAGCGACTCGATCTGCAGCGTGTTGCCCAGCGACTTGGACATCTTCTCGCCGCCCATGGTCACCCAGGCGTTGTGCAGCCAGAACCGGGCGAACGGGTCACCAGCCGCGTGCGACTGGGCGCGCTCGTTCTCGTGGTGCGGGAAGACCAGGTCCAGTCCGCCGCCGTGGATGTCGAACTCCGGGCCGAGGTAGGCGGTGGCCATCGCCGAGCACTCCAGGTGCCATCCCGGACGGCCGCGCCCCCACGGGGTCGGCCAGCTCGGCTCGCCCGGCTTCGCCGCTTTCCACAGGGTGAAGTCCAGCGGATCGCGCTTGTGCCCGCCCTGGCCCTCGCCCTGGTGCACGTCGTCCACCTTCTGGCCGGACAGCGAGCCGTACTCGGGCAGCGTCCGGACGGCGAAGTAGACGTCGCCGGCCGCGGTGTAGGCGTGCCCGCGGTCGATCAGCCGCTCGATCAGGTCGACCATCTGCGTGATGTGCCCGGTCGCGCGCGGCTCGATCGAGGCGGGCAGGCAGCCCAGCGCGTCGTAGGCGGCGGTGAAGGCCCGCTCGTGGGTGGCGGCCCACTCCCACCACGGCCGGCCGGCCGCCTCGGACTTGCGCAGGATCTTGTCGTCGATGTCGGTGACGTTGCGGACCAGCGTGACGTCGTAGCCGGCGTGGGTCAGCCAGCGGCGCAGCACGTCGTAGTTGAGACTCGACCGGACGTGACCTATGTGCGGCAGGCCCTGCACGGTGGCACCACAGACGTACATCGACACGGCTCCGGCCCGCAGCGGCGTGAAGGCACGCTGCTCCCTGGTCGCTGAGTCGAGAAGTCTGAGGCTCACGTCACCAGGGTACGGCTCTCCGATTCGTCCACTACACCGGCGGTGTCCGAGCGGCAAGGTGTGCCCCATGACTGTTCAGCAGCTGTACCCCAGGCTCGTCGTGTCCGACGCCGACGCGGCCGTCCGGTTCTACGCCGCGGCGTTCGGCGCGGAGCTCGTCGAGCGCTACACCGACGGGTCCGGCCGGGTGGTGCACGCACTGCTCCGGGCCGGCGATGGGCTCTGGGCGGTCAAGGACGCCGACGAGGTCGACCCGGCACCCGCCGGCCCCGGCGCGGTGATCGTCGCACTCTACGTCGACGACCCGGACGCGGTCGCCGCGGCGATGGTGGCCGGCGGCGGGCGGGTGCTCGTCGAGGTCGCCGACCATCCCTACGGCGAGCGCGGCGGCCGGATCGCCGATCCGTACGGCCACGCCTGGATGGTCGCCGCGCGCAGCGAGGAGCTGGACCCGGAGGAGGTCCAGCGACGGACCGCGGCGGCCTATCCCTGACCGGCGGCCAGCAGCAGGGCGGTCGCCACCGCGGCCCGGCCCTCGCCCCGGCCGGTGAGGCCGAGCCCGTCGGTGGTGGTGCCGGACACCGAGACCGGTCCACCGAGGACCCCGGTCAGCACCCGCTCGGCCTCGGCCCGCCGGCCGCCGATCTTCGGGTCGTTCCCGATCACCTGGACGGCGGCGTTCCCGATCGTCCAGCCGTCGCGTTCGAGCAGCCTGCGGACCTCGGCCAGCAGCGCCGAGCCGGAGGCGCCGGACCATTCCGGACGGCCGGTGCCGAACACCGCACCGAGGTCGCCGAGCCCGGCCGCGGACAGCAGCGCATCGCACAGCGCGTGCGCGGCGACGTCGCCGTCGGAGTGCCCGGCGCAGCCGTCCACCCCGGCCCACAGCAGGCCGGCGACCCAGCAGTCCCGGCCCGGCTCGACGGGGTGCACGTCGGTCCCGATACCGACCCTCATCCGATACCGACCCTCATCCGGTACTCCGTGCTCCTCCGGCCGGGTGTGCCGGCGCACCGCCGAGCAGCAGCCCGGCGATCCGCAGGTCCCAGCCGGTCGTCACCTTGAACGCGAGCGGATCGCCCGCGACGGTCGCGACCGGCTCGCCGAGCGCCTCGACCAGGCCGGCGTCGTCGGTCGCCGGATCGGGACCGCTGGCGTAGGCGAGACGAAGCTCACGCGCCCGGAAGCCCTGCGGCGTCTGCACCGCCCGCAGCATAGAACGGTCCACAGTGGACAGTACGGTCCCGGCCGGGTCCACCGTCTTGACGGTGTCGGTCACCGGCAGCACCGGGACCACCGCGGGCGCGCCCGCGCGGACCGCGCCGACCACCCGGCGGACCACCCCGGCGGGGGTCAGCGGGCGGGCGGCGTCGTGCACCAGCACGACCTCGGCGTGCGGCGGGGTCGCGGCCAGCCCGGCGGCCACCGACGCGGTGCGGTCGGCGCCACCGGGCACGACCGTCACCGGCCGGCCCGGGAGCAACCCGACCGCATCGTGCACCTGCTCGGCGGGGACGACGACCACCACGTGATCGACGACGCCGGACCCGAGCAGGCCGTCGACGGCGCGCACCAGCATGGGCACGCCGCCGACCTCGACGAACGCCTTCGGCACCCCGGCACCGAGCCGGACCCCCGAACCCGCCGCAGGCAGCACGGCGACGACGGGCGAACCGCTCACTCCGCGATACTCAGGCGTTCGCGGTGGCGAGCACCTCGTCGAGCAGGATCTCGGCCCGCTCCTCGTCGGTGCCCTCGGCCAGCGCGAGCTCGCTGACCAGGATCTGCCGCGCCTTGGCGAGCATGCGCTTCTCGCCCGCGGACAGCCCCCGGTCCTTCTCCCGGCGCCACAGGTCACGCACGACCTCGGCGACCTTGTTCACGTCGCCCGAGGTGAGCTTCTCCCAGTTCGCCTTGTAACGGCGGGACCAGTTCGTGGGCTCCTCGGTGTGCGGCGCGCGCAACACCTCGAAGACCCGATCCAGACCCTCCTGACCCACCACGTCCCGAACGCCGACGACCTCTACGTTGTCGGCGGGAATGCGGACCGTCAGATCCCCCTGCTGAACCTTCAGGACGAGGTACTGCACTTCCTCGCCCTTGATCGTCCTCATCTCGATCGCCTCGATGAGCGCGGCACCGTGGTGCGGGTAGACGACGGTCTCTCCGACCTTGAAAACCATGTGTCCTCTGGCCCCTTTCGCTGGCTCCAGATTAACACGCCGTTCGAACGGGCCGGTGACCGGCTTTCACCGTCGTCGCAGGTCAGGGGGTTGACAACACCGGAAAAACGTGTTCCCGCGGGTGTGTCCCGGGTCTGCCGGAAGCCCGTCACCTGCGCTCCACCCGGCCGCCACGCGGTGGACGGAGCCGGCCTGCGGGCGCCCGACCGCGCACCGGCGCGGGGCACGCGACTAGGCTGCCGGGCGGATCGGGCGATTCCACCGCGCCGGTCCGCACTCGCCGTACGCGCGCCGGGAGCAGCTCCCGGCCGGCAGGAAGGACACGCCGACCGTGAGCCGCAACCGCCGTCCCGTCCGCACCCTGGCCGGGGTCGCCGGAGCCGTCGCCCTGACCGGCCTGCTGCTGAGCGGGTGTGGTACGGGACAGCTCTCGCAGACCGCCCAGCAGGTCGCCGCGACCAACGGCGTCAACGTCTCGGTCGGCTCGGTCGACCTGCGGGACGTGCAGGTCGCCTATCCCGAGTCGCCGGCCAGCGAGGCCGCGCTCTACGCCAGGGGCACCGCGGCGCCGCTGCGCGCCACCCTGGTGAACTCCGGCAGCGTCGCCGACCGGCTGGTCTCGGCCAGCTCTCCGGCCGCCGCGAACGTGCTGATCGACGGCGACCCGGTCCTCCCGCAGGACATCGCGCTGGTGTCGGCGGCGAACTTCCCGCTGTCGCCGACCGCGAGCCGCCCGCTGAACATCACCCTCGAGGGCCTGACCCAGCCGATCGGCGCCGGCGACTCCATCCCGGTCACGTTCGTCTTCGAGCGCGCCGGCTCGGTCACCGCGCAGGTGCCCGCCGCCGTGCCGACCGAGGACGTGCCGCTCGGCCCCGGCCCGGAGCGCGACGACTTCTCCGCCGAGGCCGAGGCCGCACCGGCGCCGCCGGAGCTGCCGGCCGACGAGGGCCAGGACGGCGAGGACACCTCGGTCACCGACGGCGAGGGCGTCGAGTCCGTCCCCGGCAACGAGGGCAGCGGCGCCGGCGGCGCCGCCGGCAACTGACCACCAGGACCCGGGCGGCCCGCTCGGGTGGCTACCGCTGCACCGAGTGCGACCAGCGCACCGCGCAGTGGGTCGGCCGCTGCCCGGGCTGCCAGGCCTGGGGCAGCCTGGAACAACTGGAGGCGCCGCGCGGCAACGGCCGGACGGTCGTCGCGGGCGCCCCGAGCACGCCGGCCCGCCGGATCGCCGACGTCGAGCTGGACGCCGCCCGGGCCCGCCCGACCGGCGTCGACGAGCTGGACCGGGTGCTGGGCGGCGGGCTGGTGCCCGGCGCGGTCGTGCTGCTGGCCGGTGAGCCCGGCGTCGGGAAGTCCACCCTGCTGCTGGAGGTCGCGGCCCGCGCGGCGGCCGGATCGCGGGTGCTCTACGTGTCCGGCGAGGAGTCCGCCGGCCAGGTCCGGCTGCGCGCCGAGCGGACCGGCGGGCTGCACGACGAGCTCTACCTCGCCGCCGAGTCCGACCTGGAGTCGGTGCTCGGGCACGTCGACGCGCTGGCGCCGTCGCTGCTGGTGATCGACTCGATCCAGACCATGTCCACCGCCGGGGTCGACGGCACCCCGGGCGGGGTCACCCAGACCCGCGCGGTGACCATCGGGCTGACCGCGCTCGCCAAGGAGCGCGGCCTGGCGGTGCTGCTGGTCGGCCACGTCACCAAGGACGGCGGCATCGCGGGCCCGCGGGTGCTGGAGCACGTCGTCGACGTGGTGCTGCACTTCGAGGGCGACAAGCACTCCGCGCTGCGGATGGTGCGCGGCGTGAAGAACCGGTTCGGCCCGGCCGACGAGGTCGGCTGCTTCGAACTGCGCGACTCGGGCATCGTCGGGCTGCCCGACCCGTCGGGGCTGTTCCTGGGCCGGTTCGGCCAGGGCGGCGACGGGGTGCAACCGGGCACCGCGGTGACCGTGGTGATGGACGGCAGGCGGCCGCTGCTGGCCGAGGTGCAGGCGCTGGTGGCCGGGGCGAACATCCCGAGCCCGCGGCGGGCGGTGACCGGGCTGGACGCGTCCCGGGTGCCGATGCTGCTCGCCGTCGTCGAGCGGCGGGGCGGGCTGAAGCTGCACGACGCCGAGGTCTACACCGCGACCGTCGGCGGCATGAGGGTCACCGAGCCGGCCGCGGACCTGGCGGTCGCGCTGGCCGTCGTCTCGGCCAAGCGCGACATCGCGCTGCCCGCCGATCTCGTGGTGCTCGGCGAGCTCGGCCTGGCCGGTGAGCTGCGCCGGGTGCACGGCATCGGGCGGCGGCTGGCCGAGGCGGCCCGGCTCGGCTTCACCAGGGCGATCGTCCCGCCGGACGCCGAGGTCGGGTCGACCGGCATGAGGATCACCGAGGCGGCGTCGCTGAAGCAGATCATGGACCGGCTGCGCTGAGCCCGGTCAGCCCATCAGCAGCGGGGCCGGCGCGCTGACCACCCCGCCGAGCCGGGCCAGCACCCGGTAGCCGCCGGGCTCGACCCGGGCCCGCTCGGCCGCGCAGCCGGGCTCGGACCGCAGCCCGCTCCAGGTCACCGCGAACGCGACCGGCTCGCCGGGCACCAGGGTGCGCAGGTCGTCGGTGGCCGGGTTCGAGCAGTCGTTGGACGACCAGAGCTTGTCCGCGCCGTCGCCGCTCCATACCGCGATCTCCTGCTCCGCACCGTCCAGGTCACGCACGCACGGCTCGCCGGACACGTTGGTGACCACCAGCCGCAGCTCCGGGCGGGCGTCGGCCGGGTAGCTCGGCTGCCCGGTCTCGGCCCGCACCTCGATCATCCCGTCGGCGCAGGGCACCGGGCCGGTCGCGGGGGACGGCGCGGCGTCCGGCACCGGCACCGACGGGCGCGGGGTGTCGTCGGGCCGCACCGTCTCGTCCACCGGGCCCGCGTTCGGGGCCGCGGGCCCGGTGGACTCCCTCTCATCCGCCGGTCCGGGGCCGGCGGTGGCGGGGAGCGGCGGCTGCGGTGCGCCCGGGGCTGGGGACTCCGGGGCCGGGGATGCCGGAGCCGCCGCTCCGCTGTCGGGGGTGGACACCGCTGCGGCACCGGTCGGTGTGGTGTCCTCGCCGGCCGCTCCGGGGATGAGCAGCCAGGTGGTCAGCCACAGCAGGGCGAACAGCGCGAGCAGCGCGGCGCCCACCGCGACTGCGCGCCGACGCCAGTAGACCGACGCCGGTAGGGGTCCCACCGGGTCCAACATGTCACTGACGGTAGATCGATGATTACTCGATGTCGTCGGCGCCGCGCCGGTGCGGAGCAGGTCGGCGCGGTTGTACCCCTGTGAGGGAACGGGGGACGCGCCACCGGGTGACCGGGGCGCACCGGCACCGACCGACCGTGCCCGGCGGTCCCGTCGGAACCGCCCCGGCCACACCCGACCAGGGGCGCTGATCACGGATCCGGTACCGGGACGGTCGCCCGGTGCCGCTCCGGGTGCCCGATCCGTGATCACGTCCGGGCACCCGCGACACTGGAGGGGTGCTGGCCGAACGGATCCACCCGTGGTTCTCCGAGCATGCCCGGAACCTTCCGTGGCGGCGCCCGGGCACGACGCCGTGGGGGGTGCTGGTCAGCGAGTTCATGTTGCAGCAGACCCCGGTGGCCCGGGTCGAGCCGGTCTGGACCGAGTGGATGCGGCGCTGGCCCGCGCCGTCCGCGCTGGCCGCCGCGCCGCGGGCGGACGTGCTGCGCGCCTGGGGCAAGCTCGGCTACCCGCGCCGGGCGATCCGGCTGCACGACGCCGCGGGCGCCATCGCCCGGGAGCACGGCGACGCCGTCCCGTCGGACGTGGACGCGCTGGAGGCGCTGCCGGGCGTCGGCTCCTACACGGCGCGCGCGGTCGCCGCGTTCGGCTTCGGGCTGCGGGCCCCGGTCGTCGACACCAACGTCCGCCGGGTGGTGGCCCGCGCCGTGCACGCCCACGGTGACGCCGGCCCGGCCCGGACCCGTGCCGATCTCGCCGACGTCGACGCGCTCCTGCCGCCGGACGACGCGACCGCGGCGGTCGTCTCGGCCGGGCTGATGGAGCTCGGCGCGGTGGTCTGCACCGCGCGGGCACCGCGCTGCCCGCTCTGCCCGGTCGAGGCGGAGTGCGCCTGGGTGGCCGCGGGCAGGCCCGCCTACGACGGCCCGCGCAAACCGGTGCAGGGCTTCGCCGGGACCGACCGGCAGGTCCGCGGGAAGCTGATGGACGTGCTGCGCGGCGCCCCCGGCCCGGTCCGGCGGGCCGAGCTGGACGCGGTCTGGCCGGACGCCGGGCAGCGCGACCGCTGCCTGCACTCGCTGCTGGTCGACGGCCTCGCCGAGCAGACCGACGACGGCCGCTTCGCACTCCCCGCCTGATGCCCGCGACCGTCCGGTTCCGGCTCGATCCCGCCGCGGTGGGCGAGCTGGCGGGGCTGCGGGCCCGGCTCACGGCCGCCGGGCTGCCCGCCGCGGGCGGCGACCCGATGGTCACCGTCGCCGCCGCCGGGACCGTCCCGGGACCGGCCAGACACGCCCTGGTGGCCGACCTGCGGCTGGTCGCGCTGCCCGCGCTCTGGCTGGCCACGCTCGGCTCCCGGACCGGTGACGACGACGCGCTGGTGCTCGCCGCCGTCACCGACCCGGAGGTGCTCGCGGTGCACACGGCGGTGCACGACGCGCTGGCCGGACGGGTCCGCGGTGCGCACGCCGCGCACCTGCCCGGCTCCTGGCTGCCGCACGTCGTGCTCGCGACCGGGCGGCCGGCGGAGGCGTTCGCGCTGCTGCACCCGGTGCCCCCGGTGCGGGCCCGGATCGTCGCCGTGGAGCTGCACGACTCGCGCACCGGGGTGACCGAGGTGCTCGCTCACTGACCGGTGGCGCCGAGCAGCGCGGTCACCGCCCCGGCCCAGCCGGCCGGGTCCGCGTCGTGCACGAGATGGCCGGTCCCGGGCAGCCGGACGTGCCGGGCGCCCGGCACCCGGGCGGCGAGCAGCGCGAGCTGCCCCGGCGGGGCGACCGACTCCCCCGCCTCGATCACCAGCAGCGGCACGCGGACCGCCGACAGCTCGCCGAGCAGGCCGCGGCGCAGCCAGTGCGCGGCGATCGCGCACGCGTCGTCGACGTCGCAGGCGAGCCACCAGCCGTCGGCGCGGCGGACGGCGCAGCGCCCCATGTGCTCGCCCACCTCGGGCCGCGGCCGGCCGAGCACCGCCGCCAGCGCGGCCAGGGACGGGTGCGGCCCGGCGACCGCGCCGAACCAGGCGCGCATGTCGTCGAGCAGCCCCGGCGGGCTGCCGGTCAGGTCCGGTGGCGGGTCCTCGGCGACGACCGCGGTGACCAGGTCCGGCCGCCGGGCGGCGGCCAGCAGCGCGGACAGCCCGCCCATCGAGTGGCCGACCAGCGCGGCCGGCCCGGTGCGCCCCAGCAGCTCGACGACGTCGCGGGCCAGCCGGTCCGGTGACCAGGCCGCCGGGTCCGCCCCGTCCGGCCGCCCGGAGCGCCCGTGCCCGCGCGCGTCCGGCGCCAGCACCCGGCCGTACGGCGTCAGCGCCGACGCACGCGGCTCCCAGCTCGCGGCGCAGCTCATCAGGCCGTGCAGCAGCACTATCGGCCGCCCGCGGCCACCGAACGCGGTGACGGCCAGCTCGACGCCGTCGGAGGAACGCACCCGCCGACCCTAGGCTGCACCCGTGGCCGACGAGCACGACGTGCGCCGGATCGCCCTCGGGCTGGACGGCGCCGCGGAGAACCCCTCCGACGGGTTCGACTTCCGGGTCCGTGGCAAGGGGTTCGTGTGGTCCTATCCGGAGCGGGTACCGGGCCGCCGCCGGGTGATCCGGACCGACATCGCGGTGCTCTACGTCGGGGACGAGGCGGAGAAGCAGGCGCTGCTGCGCGGCGAGCCGGAGTTGTTCTCCACCGACCCGGGACACGAGCCGTTCCCGCTGGTTCTGGTGCGCCTGGAGCGGGTCGGCGTGGACCGGCTGGCCGAACTCGTCGGCGACGCCTGGCGGATGCGCGTCGACGAGGCCGGTCCGGGCTAACGTGGGTGCATGGCCGTAGTGAAGATCAACGCGATCGACGTCCCGGAGAACGCCGGGCCGGAGCTGGAGAAGCGGTTCGCGAACCGCCTGCACGCCGTCGACGGACAGCCCGGGTTCATCTCGTTCCAGCTGCTCCGCCCGGTCTCCGGGGACGACCGGTACTTCGTGGTCACCCACTGGGAGACCGAGGAGGCGTTCCAGGCGTGGCGGGACGGGCCCGCCGCCGAGGCGCACGCCGGTGCGCGCTCGCCGAAGCCGGTCGCCACCGGCGCCTCACTGCTGGAGTTCGAGGTCGTCGATCTCGATCAGATCGCGGCGGGGTCCTGATCGATCCCGCGCTGCGCTCCGCCGCGGCGCTGATCGGCGGCGCCGACGCGCTGCTGGTCACCGCCGGGGCGGGGATGGGCGTCGACTCGGGCCTGCCGGACTTCCGCGGCGACGAGGGCTTCTGGCGCGCCTACCCGCCGTACGCCCGGCTCGGACTGCGGTTCGTCGAGCTCGCCGATCCGGAGCACTTCGCCGACGACCCGGAGCTGGCCTGGGGCTTCTACGGGCACCGCCTGCACCTGTACCGGCGGACCGTCCCGCACGCCGGGTTCGATGTCCTGCGGCGCTGGGCCGAGCGCGTCCCGACCACCGTGTTCACGTCCAACGTGGACGGTCAGTTCCAGCGCGCCGGGTTCCCCGCCGGGGACGTCGCCGAGGTGCACGGCTCGATCCACCACCTGCAGTGCCTGCGGCTGTGCGGGTACGGCGTGTGGCCGGCCGACGGCGTCGACGTGGCGATCGACCCGGACAGCATGCGCGCGACCGGCCCGCTGCCGTCCTGTCCCGGCTGCGGCGGGCTCGCCCGGCCGGCCATCCTGATGTTCGGCGACGCCGGCTGGGACACCTCGCACGCCGAGCCGGCGCTGCAGCGGCACGTCGACTGGCTGGCCCGGCACCGGGCCGGGCTCGCCGTCGTCGAGCTGGGGGCCGGCACCGCGCTGCCGACCGTGCGCCGCCGCTCCGAGCTGGCCTCGGCCGCGACCGGCGCGCTGGTCCGGATCAACGTCCGGGAGCCGCAGGTGCGGCACGGCCGCGGCGTCGGCATCGCGGCGGGGGCCGCTGCGACCCTCGCCGCGATCGACGAGCTGCTCGACGCCCGGGCGGCCGCTCAGTCCGGCACGGACTTCTGACCGGGCACCACGATCGCCGGCAGGTCGGCGAGCCCGGCCAGCGCGGCGGAGTGCACCTCGGCGGCCCGGACGGTGCCGTCCACCCCGGGCAGGTCCCGGGTGGCGGTGGCCGCGGCGACCACGGTCGGGACGTGCCCGGCGGAGAACGCGCTGCGGGCCGTCGAGTTGACGCACATGTGCGTCATGAACCCGGCGAGGACCAGGTCCTGGTAGCCCTCCAGCAGGTCCGCCAGGCCGGTGTGCACGAAGGCGCTCGGGAAGTTCTTGACCACGACGGCCTCGCCGTCCCGCGGCGCCACCGAGTCGTGGATCGCGCCGATCGGGGCGGTGACGTCGTACGGGCTGCCCTCGCCCGCGTCGTGCTGCACGTGGATCACCCGGGCGCCCGCGGAGCGCGCCCGGTCGAGCAGCGCGGCGGCCTCCGCCAGGGCCGGCTCGACGTTCTCCAGGCGCATCACGCCCTCGGTGTAGGTGTTCTGCAGGTCGATCATGATCAGGGCGGAGCGGCCCAGCGGGGCCGGCTCGACCGGCAGCCCCATCAGCCCGCGCAGGGTGTGCGGTGCGGACATCGGTGTCCTCCTTCGTCCGGACACACCGCGGGCCCGGACACACCGGTCCGGGCCCGCGATGGGTCAGTCGTCGTTCAGTGACCGCCACTCGTCGTCGGTGAACAGCCGGGAGCGGATCAGGAACCGGACGCCCTCCGGCGCCTCGACCGAGAACCCGCTGCCCCGTCCCTTCACCACGTCGACGGTGAGATGGGTGTGCTTCCAGTATTCGAACTGTGACGCCGACATCCAGAAGCCGATCGGCTTCTCGATCCCGTCCACCCGGAGGTCCCCCAGATGGATGTCCGAGCCGCCGGTCTTGAAGTCACCGTCCGCGTAGCACATCGGGGCGCTGCCGTCGCAGCATCCGCCGGACTGGTGGAACATCAGCGGACCGTGCAGCTCGGTGAGCTTCACCAGCAGATCGGCGGCGGCCGGCGTCAGCGCCACCCTGGGGGTGACGGCGGCGTCCGGCTGCCCCATCAGAAGAAGCCCAGCGCGTTCGGCGAGTAGCTCTGCAGGACGTTCTTGGTCTGCTGGTAGTGGTCGAGCATCTGCTTGTGGTTCTCCCGCCCGATGCCGGACTGCTTGTAACCGCCGAACGCCGCGTGCGCCGGGTAGGCGTGGTAGTTGTTCACCCACACCCGGCCGGCCTGGATGTCGCGGCCCGCCCGGTAGGCGGTGTTCGCGTCCCGGCTCCACACGCCGGCGCCGAGGCCGTAGAGCGTGTCGTTGGCGGTCCGGATGGCGTCGTCGTAGTCGGAGAAGCGGGCCACCGAGACGACCGGGCCGAAGATCTCCTCCTGGAAGATCCGCATCTGGTTGTTGCCCTCGAACACGGTCGGCTTGATGTAGTAGCCGCCCGCGAGGTCGCCACCCAGATCGGCCTTCTCGCCGCCGGTGAGGACCTTGGCCCCCTCCTGACGACCGATGTCGATGTAGGACAGGATCTTCTCGAACTGGTCGTTGGACGCCTGCGCACCGATCTGGGTGTCGGTGTCGAGCGGGTTGCCCTGCTTGATCTGCTCGGTGCGCTTGACCGCCTGCTCCAGGAAATCGGAGTAGATGCCGCCCTGGATCAGCGCGCGGGACGGGCAGGTGCACACCTCGCCCTGGTTGAGGGCGAACATCGCGAAGCCCTCGAGCGCCTTGTCGTAGAACGCGTCCTGCTGGGTGGCGACGTCGTCGAAGAAGATGTTCGGGCTCTTGCCGCCCAGCTCCAGGGTGACCGGGATCAGGTTCTCCGAGGCGTACTGCATGATCAGCCGGCCGGTGGTGGTCTCACCGGTGAAGGCGATCTTCGAGATCCGCTTGTTCGACGCCAGCGGCTTGCCCGCCTCGACCCCGAACCCGTTGACGATGTTGACCACACCCGGCGGGAGCAGGTCGGCGACCAGGTCCAGCAGCACGTGGATCGAGGCCGGGGTCTGTTCGGCCGGCTTGAGGACGACCGCGTTGCCCGCGGCGAGGGCCGGGGCCAGCTTCCAGATCGCCATCAGGATCGGGAAGTTCCACGGGATGATCTGGCCGACCACGCCGAGCGGCTCGTGGAAGTGGTAGGCGACGGTGTCGTCGTCGATCTGGGACAGCCCGCCCTCCTGCGCGCGGATCGCCCCGGCGAAGTAGCGCAGGTGGTCGATCGCCAGCGGGATGTCGGCGGCCAGGGTCTCCCGGCAGGCCTTGCCGTTCTCCCAGGACTCGGCGATCGCGACGGCCTCGAGGTTCGCCTCGATCCGGTCGGCCATCTTGTTCAGGATGTTCGCCCGCTCGGTCGGCGAGGTCTTGCCCCAGGCCGGTGCGGCCGCGTGCGCCGCGTCGAGCGCCTTCTCGACGTCGTCGGCGGTGCCGCGGGCGACCTCGGTGAAGTTCTGCCCGGTGATCGGCGTCGGGTTCTCGAAGTACTGCCCCTTGGCCGGCGCGACGTACTCGCCCCCGATGAAGTGGTCGTAGCGGGGCTTGAACGAGACGACGCTGTCCGGCTGACCCGGTGCCGCGTACGTGGCCATCGTTGGTCCTTCCCGTGGGAGATGTCGCATTCATTGCGCGTGATGCCGGACACTAGGAAGGTGGGGGTTGCACGGGAGTTGCACGCAGATGCGGAACCTGAACCTCCGGTGAGTGCCGATCACGCGGATTCGATTCAGGTAAGGCTGAGCTAACCGTAGGGTGAGTGTCGTGACGCGTGAACGAGCCGCACTGGAGCGGGCCCGCGGTGCCGCGCTGACCGGCTCGGCCGCGCCGGAGCTGCGCCCGGAGATCCGGGCGTCGTGGGAGCGCTCGCTGGCCGCCGCCGTCGATCCGGAGCGGTCCCGGCCGACGCACCCCTACCAGCCCGGCGAGGTCGCCGAGCTGCGCGCGGGACATCCGCTTGCGCGGGTGCTGCCCGTGCTGCGGGAGACCCTTGTCGCCGCGGCGGAGCAGGCCCGGCACATGATGATCGTGACCGACGAGCGCGGGCACATCCTGTGGCGCGAGGGCGCCCGGGAGGTGCTGCGCCGGGCCGAGCGGGTGGAGCTCGTCGAGGGCACCCGCTGGAGCGAGGACGCGGTCGGGACCAACGCGATGGGCACCGCGCTGTCCGACGACCGGCCGGTCGGGATCCACTCGGCCGAGCACCTGGTGAGCGCCTACCACCCGTGGACCTGCGCGGCCGCGCCGGTGCACGACCCGGAGACCGGCCGCCAGCTCGGCGCGGTCGACGTCACCGGGCCGGAGGAGACCTTCCATCCGATGACGCTGTCGCTGGTCACCGCGGCCGCCCGGCTCGCCGAGCACCGGCTGGCGGCGCTGACCGAGGAGCGCGACCGGCGGTTGCGGGACACCAACCTGCCGCACCTGGCCCGGCTCGGCGACGTGCCCGGCGCGCTGCTCTCGCCGCGCGGCCGGGTGCTGGCGGCGACCCCGGCGCACCGCTTCCCGGCCCGGGTGCCGCTGCCCGAGCGCGGCGACCGGATCGTGCTCGACGGCGGCGCGGAGGCCGTCCTGGAACCGCTCGGCGAGGGCTGGCTGCTCCGGGTGCCCGCACCGGCCGGTCCGGTGCTGCCGACGCTGACCCTGCCGTTCCTCGGGGCCCGCGCGCCGGTGGCCCGCCGGGACGGGCGGCCGCTGCGGCTCGGCCTGCGGCACGCCGAGGTGCTCACACTGCTCGCGTTGCACCCCGAGGGGATGACCGCCGACCAGCTCGCCGGCGCGCTCTACGGCGACGAGGGCCGCCCGATCACCGTCCGGGCCGAGATGCACCGCCTGCGCCGCTGCGTCGGCGAGGGCACCGTGCGCACCCAGCCCTACCGGCTCGCCGCCCGGGTGGACGCGGACTTCCTGCGGCTGCGCGAGGCGCTGCGCGACGGGCGGGTGCGCGACGCCGCGGCGGAGGCGGCCCGCGGGCCGTTGCTGCCGACCTCGGAGTCGCCGGGGGTGCGGTCCGAGCGGGAGCACCTGGTGGCCGCGACCCGGACCGCGGTGCTCCGCTCCGGCGATCCGGACGCGCTGCTCGCGCTGCTGCGCACCGACCCGGACGACGAGCTGCGGGAGCGGTTGCGGGCCGCGCTGCCGGCCGGGGACCACCGCGTGCTGGACCTGCCCGGCCCGGACCTGCCCGGCTGATCCGTCGTGGCCGTCAGTGCGGGTCGGTGTGGTCGGGGATGCCGTCGTCGTCGGAGTCGGGCAGCCGCGGGCGTCCTCACCGGCCCGGACGGCCTCCAGCTGCGCGGCCAGCGCCACCCCGGCCAGCAGCGCCACCCCGGTGACGTTCGCCCAGATCAGCAGCGCCATCACCGCGGTCAGCGGGCCGTAGGTCGCGCCGAAGTTGTCGGCGGAGGCCACGTACAGCGCGAGCAGCCCGGATCCGGCCAGCCAGGCCCCGGCGGCCGCCGCGCGGGCATGATCCGTGTTTCGGGAGTGCCGGAGCCAGTTCCGGCGCGCCACGCTCCCAGGACAGGGATCATGGTGCGCATGCCGGAGCAGCGGTTCGACGACCTGGTGCAGCGGGCAGCGCGGCTCGTCCCGGCGGGCGGGCGGGCACTGCTCGGCGTCGCCGGGGCCCCGGGGGCCGGCAAGACCACCCTGGCGCTCGCCCTGGTCCGCGCGCTGACCGCGGCCGGGGTGGCCGCGGTGCACGTCCCGATGGACGGCTTCCACCTCGCCGATGTCGAGCTGGCCCGGCTCGGCCGTGCCGGCCGCAAGGGCGCGCCGGACACCTTCGACGCGGCCGGCTACGCGGCCCTGCTGCAGCGGCTGCGCGCCGCGCCGGGGCGCGAGACCGGGCCGGTGTACGCGCCGGCGTTCGACCGGGAGATCGATCAGCCGGTGGCCGGGTCGATCCCGGTGCCGCCGGAGTGCCGGCTGGTCGTCAGCGAGGGCAACTACCTGCTCGTCGACACCCCGCCGTGGCACGCGGTGCGGGCCGCGTTCGACGAGGTCTGGTTCCACGAGACCGACGAGGCGCTGCGCCTCGAACGGCTGGTGGCCCGGCACGTGCGGTTCGGCAGGTCCCCCGCCGCGGCGCGGGAGTGGGTGCAGCGCACCGACGAGCCGAACGCGCGGCTGGTCGGGTCCACCCGCGCGCGGGCCGACCTGGTCGTGGTCCGGGCCGGCCTCCCGGCCTGACCCGTCCCCGCCGGACGCCACCCACAGCACGAGTCGAACCTGCGCGAGTTGTGACCCCTCGGACATGACGGAGGGCCCGCCCCGGATCGTCCGGGACGGGCCCTCCGCCAGAACCTGCTGCTCAGCTCACTCCTCGCCGGCCAGCGCGGTCGGCGGGGTGTCCGGGACCGGCTCCGACGGCTTCGGCTCTCCGCGGAACACGAAGTGCGCCTTGTCGTCGTAGGCCTTCGAGTCCTCCGGTGCGTCGGTGTCGAGCCCCTCGACGTCGACCAGGACGATCTGGCCGCCCTCGATCTCGCCGAAGAGGATCTTCTCCGACAGCTGGTCCTCGATCTCGCGCTGGATCGTCCGGCGCAGCGGCCGGGCGCCGAGGACCGGATCGAACCCGCGGCGCGCCAGCAGCTTCTTGGCGTTGTCCGTGAGCTCGATGGCCATGTCCTTGTTGGCCAGCTGCTTCTCCACCCGCCCGATCATCAGGTCGACCATCTCGATGATCTGCTCCTGGTTGAGCTGGTGGAAGACGATGATGTCATCGATGCGGTTCAGGAACTCCGGGCGGAAGTGCTTCTTCAGCTCGTCGTTGACCTTGGTCTTCATCCGCTCGTAGTTCGAGGCCTCGTCGTTGCCGGAGGAGAAGCCCAGCCCCACGGCCTTCGAGATGTCCTGGGTGCCCAGGTTGGAGGTGAAGATCAGCACGGTGTTCTTGAAGTCGACCGTGCGGCCCTGGCCGTCGGTGAGACGCCCGTCCTCCAGCACCTGCAGGAGCGTGTTGTAGATCTCCTGGTGCGCCTTCTCGATCTCGTCGAACAGCACCACCGAGAACGGCTTGCGCCGCACCTTCTCGGTGAGCTGGCCGCCCTCCTCGTAGCCGACGTACCCGGGAGGGGCACCGAACAGCCGCGAGGCGGTGTAGCGGTCGTGGAACTCACCCATGTCGATCTGGATGAGCGCGTCGTCCTCGCCGAACAGGAAGTTGGCCAGCGCCTTGGACAGCTCCGTCTTACCGACACCGGACGGGCCGGCGAAGATGAAGGAGCCGGATGGGCGCTTCGGGTCCTTCAGGCCGGCGCGGGTACGGCGGATAGCCTGGGAGACCGACTTGACCGCGTCCTCCTGGCCGATGATGCGCTTGTGGAGCTCGTCCTCCATGCGCAGCAGCCGGGTGGTCTCCTCCTCGGTCAGCTTGAACACCGGGATGCCGGTCCAGTTGCCCAGCACCTCCGCGATCTGCTCGCCGTCGACCTCGGCGACCACGTCGAGGTCACCGGACTTCCACTGCTTCTCGCGCTCGGCCTTCTCGCCGAGCAGGGTCTTCTCCTGGTCGCGCAGGTGCGCGGCCCGCTCGAAGTCCTGCGCGTCGATCGCCGACTCCTTGTCCCGGCGGACGTTCGCGATCTTCTCGTCGAACTCCCGCAGGTCCGGCGGAGCGGTCATCCGGCGGATGCGCATCCGGGCCCCGGCCTCGTCGATCAGGTCGATCGCCTTGTCCGGGAGGAAGCGGTCGTTGATGTAGCGGTCGGCCAGCGTGGCGGCCGAGGCCAGCGCGTCGTCGGTGATCGTGACGCGGTGGTGCGCCTCGTACCGGTCGCGCAGGCCCTTGAGGATCTCGATGGTGTGCGCGACCGACGGCTCGGACACCTGGATCGGCTGGAAGCGCCGCTCCAGCGCCGGGTCCTTCTCGACGTACTTGCGGTACTCGTCGAGCGTGGTCGCACCGATGGTCTGCAGCTCGCCGCGGGCGAGCATCGGCTTCAGGATCGAGGCCGCGTCGATCGCGCCCTCGGCGGCACCCGCCCCGACGAGGGTGTGGATCTCGTCGATGAACAGGATGATGTCGCCGCGGGTGCGGATCTCCTTGAGCACCTTCTTGAGGCGCTCCTCGAAGTCACCGCGGTAGCGGGAACCGGCGACCAGCGAGCCCAGGTCGAGGGTGTAGAGCTGCTTGTCCTTCAGCGTCTCCGGGACCTCGCCCTTGATGATCGCCTGGGCCAGCCCCTCGACCGCGGCCGTCTTGCCGACGCCCGCCTCGCCGATCAGCACCGGGTTGTTCTTGGTCCTCCGGGAGAGGACCTGCATGATCCGCTCGATCTCCTTCTCCCGGCCGATGACCGGGTCCAGCTTGCCCTCGCGGGCCTGCTGGGTGAGGTTGCGACCGAACTGGTCCAGCACCAGCGACGACGACGGGGTGCCCTCGCCGCGACCGGCGGTGCCGCTCTCGGCGGGCTCCTTGCCCTGGTAGCCGGACAGCAGCTGGAGCACCTGCTGGCGGACCCGGTTGAGGTCGGCGCCGAGCTTGACCAGCACCTGGGCCGCGACACCCTCGCCCTCGCGGATCAGCCCGAGCAGGATGTGCTCGGTGCCGATGTAGTTGTGGCCGAGCTGCAGCGCCTCGCGCAGCGACAGCTCCAGCACCTTCTTCGCCCTGGGGGTGAACGGGATGTGGCCGGACGGGGCCTGCTGACCCTGGCCGATGATCTCCTCGACCTGCTGCCGCACGCCCTCCAGAGCGATTCCGAGGGACTCGAGTGCCTTCGCGGCGACACCCTCACCCTCGTGGATCAGGCCAAGGAGGATGTGCTCGGTCCCGATGTAGTTGTGGTTGAGCATCCTGGCCTCTTCCTGGGCCAGAACGACAACACGTCGCGCTCGGTCGGTGAACCTCTCGAACAATTCGCACTCCTTGCCTGCTGCGCCTCACGTACGGCGCGACCAGCATCTTCTGCCCGGACCCGGCACGCCGGGAACCGGCACTGCGCCTCGCGTGACACTGCGCCGGCCCGCCCCCGCGGGGGAAGACCTCATACCACTGTATCGGTCGACCGGCCTCCGGCGCCTCCACCTGACGTGCACAGAGGGACTGCCGGGCGTAACAGCCGATCCGCCGGCCGTGTTCCCGGGTGCGGTCAGCCGGCCTCCGCGGCCGCCTCCTCGCGGGCCCGCTCGGCCGCCTTGAACTCGCGGAAGCCCTCCTCGTCCCGGCCGCGCCGCCAGTACCCGGAGATCGACAGGTCGTCGCGCGGGACGCCGCGCTCGCGGCCGAGATGGCGGCGCAGCTCACGGACCGCGATCGCCTCGCCGTGCACGAAGGCGTGCACCCGGCCCGGGCGGAAGTCCAGTGCGCGGACGGCCTCGGGGAGCTGGACGCTGTCCGGGTCGCCACCAACGGCCGAGCGGTGCAGCCAGTGCACGGTGAGGTCGGCGTCGCCGGGGAGCTTCAGCTCGTCGTCCGGGCCGTCGACCTGCAGCACCGCGACGGCCCGGCGACCGGCCGGGATCCGCTCCAGGGCGGCGCAGATCGCGGGCAGCGCGGACTCGTCGCCCACCAGCAGATGCCAGTCGGCCTCGGGATCCGGCGCGTAGGCGCCGCCCGGCCCGACCAGCCGCAGCCGGTCGCCCGGCCGGGCCGACGCCGCCCACGGCCCGGCGAGGCCGATGTCGCCGTGGTGCACGAAGTCGATGACGAGCTCGCCCGCGTCGTGGTCGAGTGCGCGGACGGTGTAGGTGCGCTGCACCGGCCAGTGCTCGCGGGGGAGCTCGGCGTGCACCCGGTCCAGGTCGAACGGCTCCGGGTAGTCGACGCCCGGCCGCAGGAAGAGGATCTTGACGTAGCGGTCGGTGTACCCGGTCTCCGGGAACGCCGCGAGGCCCGGGCCACCGGCGACGACGCGCACCAGGTGTGGGCTCAGACGCTCGGTCCGGAGGACCTCGAGTTCGGTGACACGACGGGCCATGGCGGCTGCCTCCCGGTGCGGGGGTGGGAAGGGGCCCGGGCGACGGTACCCCTCCCGGCCGCCCCGCTCAGGTGAGCCTTGCCTGGTGTGACCGGTTCAACGCGCGGGGCCCTCAGTTCTCCTGGTGATACGCCTCGAGCACCTCGGCCGGGATCCGGCCGCGGTCGGAGACCTTCATCCCGCGCTTGCGGGCCCACTCGCGGATCGCCTGGTTCTGCTCGCGGTCGACCGACGGGCGGCGGGCGGCGGAACCCGACGCGGAACCGCGCCGCCGGGACGGACCGGCCGCACGCCGGGCGGCGGCCACGTAGTCGGCGAGAACGTCGCGCAGCTTCTTCGCGTTGTCACCGGTCAGATCGATCTCGTAGTTGCGGCCGTCGAGACCGAACTCGATCGTCTCATCTGCCGCGTCGCCGGTCAGATCGTCGACGAGCCGGACCTCTTTGATCTGCGCCATCGTCGCAGCCTCCCTGAAAGACCGTGCAGGTATATGCGGGCGAACCGGTCCGGCGGACGCCGAAGCAATACCCGGACGCAATGACACTGACATGCAGAGCACCGGAACCGACTCGATTCAACAGTAACCGAGAATTGTTGGCTGCGTCGAGCGAGGGTCGAGTTCAATGCAGAATCCGGCCGAAAGCCACTCGATCGGGCCGCGCATAGCCGTCGTCCCCGGCCGCGGACGACGCGACCGGGGGCGACCGGCGGGGGGCGGACCGTGCCTAGGATTCCCCGCGGACCAGCGGGAACAGGATGGTCTCCCGGATACCGAGTCCGGTCAGCGTCATCAGCAGCCGGTCGACGCCCATCCCGAGTCCGCCGGTCGGCGGCATCCCGTATTCCATGGCGCGCAAGAAGTCCTCGTCCAGCTGCATCGCCTCGGGATCGCCCGCCGCGGCCTTGAGCGACTGCGCCTGGAGCCGCTCCCGCTGCTCCACCGGGTCGACCAGCTCGGAGTACGCGGTCGCCAGCTCGACCCCGAACACGATCAGGTCCCAGGACTCCGACAATCGCGGGTCGTCCCGGTGCGCGCGGGTCAGCGGCCGCACCTCGACCGGGAAGTCGCGCACGAACGTCGGCTCGACGAGGGTGTGCTCGACGAGCTTCTCGAACAACTCCAGGACGATCTGTGCGGCGGTCGGATAATCGGTCACGTCGACGTCGTGCTCGGCCGCGATCCGCTGCAGATCCGACAGTTCCGTGTCCGGGCTCACAGCGCGTCCGACGGCATCGGAGACGGCGCCGTAGAGCGTGATCGAACGCCACTCACCGCCGAGATCGTGTTCGGTGCCGTCGTGGTGCCGGACAGTCGTCGAGCCGAACAGCGCCCGCGCCGAGGACTGGATCAGCTCGCGCGTCAGCACGGCCATGTCGTCGTAGGTCGCGTATGCCTGGTACGCCTCGAGCATCGCGAACTCCGGCGAATGCGTCGAGTCGATCCCCTCGTTACGGAACACCCGGTTCAGCTCGAAGACCCGCTCGATACCGCCGACCACGCAGCGCTTCAGGAACAGCTCCGGCGCAATCCGCAGGTACAGATCGGAGCCGAGCGCGTTCGCGTGCGTCACGAACGGGCGCGCGGTCGCGCCGCCGTGCAGCAGCTGCAGCATCGGCGTCTCCACCTCGATGAAGTCGCGGCCGGTGAGCGCCTCGCGGACGGTCCGCAGCACGGTGGAGCGGGCACGCACGGTCTCCCGCGCCTGCGGGCGGACGATCAGGTCGACGTAGCGCTGCCGGACCCGGTTCTCCTCGGAGAGCTCCTTGTGCGCGGTCGGCAGCGGTCGGACCGACTTCGAGACCATCGACCACTCGTCGGCCTGGACCGACAGCTCCCCCCGCCGGGAGGTGATCACCTCGCCGCGAACCAGCACGAAGTCGCCGAGATCGACCACCGACTTCCAGCGGGTCAGCTCGTCGGCGCCGACCCGGTCCAGCGACAGCATCGCCTGCAACTCGGTGCCGTCGCCCTCGCGCAGCGTCGCGAAGCACAGCTTGCCGGTGTTCCGCACGAAGATCACCCGGCCGGCGACGGCGACCTTCTCCCCCGTCGCGGTGTCCGCGGGCAGATCGGGATGGGCGTCGCGGACCTGGCGCAGGGTGTGCGTGCGGGGCACCTGCACCGGATACGCCTCGGTGCCCGCGGCCAGCAGATCCGCGCGCTTCGCCCGGCGCACCCGCAGCTGCTCGGGCAGGTCCGCCTCGGATCCGGGGTCGCTCGGGGTGCCGGGAGTGTTCACGACCGGTCAGGCTATCGGCGCCGCCCGGGCCGCCCGGGCGGCGCCCCCCGACGACGACCGAGCGCGCGCCCACCGCATCGAAGGTCCCGCGGGCCAGGGCGTCCCGGGTGCCGATGCGCACGATCGTGCAGCGGGCCCGGCGCCGCTGAGCACTCAGCGGGCCGGGCGGTGGTGGCGCAGGTGGGTCAGTCGCAGGCCGTGCAGGGTGAGGTCCGGGACGTGCACGGTGACCGTGTCCGCCCGGCGGTACACCAGCTCGGCCAGCCCGCCGGTGACGGCCACGGTCACCGGCTGCGCGTCCGGGCCGAGCTCGGCCAGGATCCGGCGGACCAGGCCGTCGACCTGCCCGGCGGCGCCGTAGAGCACGCCGGCCTGGACGGCCTCGACCGTGGTCCGGCCGATCACCGAGCGGGGCTCGAGCAGGTCGACCGGGCGCAGCGAGGAGGCGCGCTCGGCGAGCGCCTGCATCGCGATGTCGATCCCGGGCGCCAGCGCGCCGCCGAGAAACTCGCCGCGCGCCGAGACGACGTCGATGTTCGTGCAGGTCCCGAGATCGACGCAGATGCAGGTGGTGCCGAACAGGTGGTGCGCGGCGAGGGTGTTCACCACCCGATCGGCGCCGACCTCGCGCGGATGGTCGACCAGTAGCGGGACACCGGTGCGCACCCCCGGGCCGACGACCAGCGTCCGCATCCGGTCCGACCAGCGCGCCAGCAGGGTGCGCAGCTCGCGGGACGGGCCGGGGACGGTGGACAGCGCGGCGACCGCCGTCACCGCGGCGAACCGCGGCCCGAGCATCCCGGTGATCGTCAGGTCGAGCTCGTCGGCGGTGGCCCGGGTGTCGGTGCGCATCCGCCAGCGGTGCTCCGGCTCCGGGGTGAGCGAGGACGGGTCGGTCCCCGGCCCGGGCTCCGGGTAGAGCCCGAGCGAGACGTGGGTGTTCCCGACGTCGATGCAGAGCAGCACCGGCTACCGCGCCGCGGAGGACAGGAGCCCCGAGCCGGCCGGGGCGTGACCGGGATCGGTGCCCAGCTCGGCGATCCGGTTGTCGGCGTCGACGAACACCACCCGGGACCGGTAGCCGGGCAGCTCCGCCTCGTCGTAGGCGCCGTAGGAGATCAGGATGACCAGGTCGCCTGGGTGCACCAGATGCGCGGCGGCGCCGTTGATCCCGATCACCCCGGAGCCGGGCTCGCCGGTGATCACGTAGGTCTCCAGGCGGGCGCCGTTGGTGATGTCGACGATCGAGACCTGCTCGCCCTCCAGCAGGTCCGCCGCGGCCATCAGGTCGGCGTCGACGGTGACCGAGCCGACGTAGTGCAGGTCGGCCTGGGTCACGGTCGCGCGGTGGATCTTGGACTTCATCATCGTGCGGTACACGGGATCTCCTCGGATCAGAGCGCGACGGGGACGTTGTCGATCAGGCGGGTGCGGCCGAACCGGGCGGCGACCAGCAGCCGGGCGGCACCGGTGCCGGGCGGCGGGCCGAGGTCCGTCCCGCGCAGCGTCAGGTAGTCGAGCTCGATCCCGGGCACGCCGTCGAGCGCGGCCCGGGCGGCCGCCAGGACCGCGTCGTGGCCGCGGGCGGACACCCCGGCGCCCGCGGCGAGCGCCCGGGACAGCACCCCGGCGCGGACCCGCTGCTCGGGATCGAGGTAGACGTTGCGCGAGGACAGGGCCAGGCCGTCGTCCTCCCGGACGGTCGGCACGCCGACGATGTCCAGGCCGAAATCCAGGTCGCGCACCATCCGGCGGATCAGGGTGAGCTGCTGGTAGTCCTTCTCGCCGAACACCGCCGCGTCCGGGGCGACGATGTGGAACAGCTTCGCGACGACGGTGAGCACGCCGTCGAAGTGGCCCGGCCGGACCGCGCCCTCCAGCTCCGCGCCGAGCGGCCCGGCCGAGACCCGGATCTCCGATCCGGGCGGGTACATGTGCTCGACGCCGGGGGTGAAGACCAGTTCGACGCCCTCCTCCCGGCAGGCGTCGAGATCGGCCTCCAGCGGGCGCGGGTAGCGGTCCAGGTCCTCCCCGGCACCGAACTGCAGCGGGTTCACGAAGATCGACACGACCGGGACGACGGCGCCCGGCATCCGCCGGGCGTGCCGGATCAGCTCGCGATGGCCCTCGTGCAGGGCGCCCATCGTCGGGACCAGCACGACCTTGCGGCCGGCGCCGCGCAGCGCCCTGGTCACCGGGGCCAGCTTCGCCGGATCGGCGTGCACGGTCAGCCGGCCGGTCGCGTAGCCGTTGCGGGTGGCGGTCACCGGTCCTCCTCCAGGGCCTTCTCGACGTCGTCCAGGGCGGCCCGGTCCAGCAGCCCGGCGGCCGCGGCCCGCCGGGCGGTCCGCCCGGCCAGCGCGCGGTAGCCCGCGGCCAGGTCAGGATCCGCGGCCGTGATGCGTTCCAGATGGGTCCGGACGGTGCCCGAGTCACCCCGGGCGACCGGCCCGGTGAGCGCCCGGTCACCGTGTCGCAGCGCGTTGTCCAGGGCCGCCGACAGCAGCGGCGCGACCAGCCGGTCGGCGGGCCGCACGCCCGCCGACTCCAGCAGCTGCACGCAGTCCCCGACCAGCGTCATCAGGTGGTTGGCGCCGTGCGCCAGCGCCGCGTGGTAGAGCGGTCGCACCGCCTCGGGGATGCGCACCGGCTCGGCGGACATCTCCAGGACCAGCGCCTCGGCGACGCTCCAGCCGACGGCGTCACGCGGGTCCGCCTCCCCGGTGTCGGCGGTGCCCGGCGCGGTCACTCCGACGCAGCATGAGGCGAGCCGCTCGACGTCCTCGGAGCGGCCGGTGAAGGTCATCGCCGGGTGCAGGGCCAGCGGCAGCACCCCGTGCGCCGCGGCGGGCTCCAGCACGGCGACGCCGTGCGAGCCTGCGGTGTGCACCACGATCTGGCCGGGGCGGAAGCAGTCCGCGGCGGCGAGGCCGCGGACCAGGCCGGGCAGCACGTCGTCGGGGACGGCGAGGAGCACCAGGTCGGAACGGGTGCAGACCTCGTCCGGCGGCAGCAGGGGGACGTCCGGGAGCAGCTCGGCGGCCCGGCGCAGCGAGGCGCGGGACACCCCCGAGGCGGCGACGACGTGATGGCGCGCGTTGGCGAGGGCTGCCCCCAGCACCGAACCGACACGTCCGGCGGAGACCACGCCCACGGCGAGCCGCGCAGGGCGGCCGGCATCGTTCACTTCTCAGTCCGTTTCCTCCCGCTCCGGTCCGTGTCGGTACCGGTCGGGCAATCCGCGGTGCACGCGACCTCCGGTGGCCGCGCCAGCCGCGAGGGTAGACGCGCCCGGGAACCCCCGAGCACCCGCTATGACGGGATTCACCTGATCACGGCCTGCGCATCGGGCGGGTCGGACCGGGGTCGCCGGGATCGTCGTGGTGGCGGCCCCGGGGCTCGGGTCCGGCGGGGCGCTCCACCGGCCGGGTGGCGCCCTCGCCCGGGTCCGGCCCGGGGCGTGCCGGACCGGGTTCGGTGGCGCGGCGCGGATCGGGGCCCGGGGTGGGCGTGGGCCCGGCGCCGGGGTAGGGGACCTGGCCGGGGCCCGGCGGCCCCACCCACGGCGCTGCGCCCCTCGGGCCGGGCGGCGCCCAGCCCCGGGGCGGGCCGTCGCCCCCCGGCGGCACGTCGTCGAAGGTCGGGATCCGGTGCGCCCCGGAGAAGCTGCCGTCCGGGGCGGCGGGGGGCGGCGGCTCCCAGCCCGAGGGCCGCTGCCGGGCCCAGGCCGCGACCAGCGCCTCCGGCACCCCCACCGCGATCGCCCGGGTCCGCAGCACCGCGGCCAGCTTCTCGTCGTGCAGGGCGCGCGCCGACTCCCGCACCGCGCCGCGGGCGATCCGGTTCCGCATGAACGCCAGCTCGGTGACCGCGGCCTGGTAGTCGGCGACCGCCTTGGCCGTGGCCCGGCCGGAGCGCTTCCGGACCAGCGCCCGCCAGCCCTTCCGCCGGGACAGCCGGGCCAGCAGCGGCACCTCGCTGGGCGCGATCCAGCCGGCCGCGGCGAACCCGGGGAGCTGGGCGGCGACGATCCGCGCCTCGCGGCGGCGGGCGTAGACCACCAGCATGACCAGGCCGGCGAAGATCGGGACCATCACGAAGGCGTAGATCTGGAAGAAGCCGCCGGGCGTCGCGGCCAGCACGGATGCGCCGTTCCACAGCGCGTGCAGCACCACCGCGGCGACGTAGCCGGCGGCGAGTGCCAGCACCCGGAGGCCGACGCTGCGACTGGCCACCGCCACCCCGGCCGCGATGCCGATCATGCAGGTGAACAGCGGGTGCGCGAACGGCGAGGCGACGCCGCGCATGAACAGCGTCGCGAGCACGCCCGCCGTCTCCGGGTCGGAGACCGCCCGGCCGAGATAGAGGATGTTCTCGCTGAACGCGAAGCCGGCGCCGACGATCCCGGCGTAGACGATGCCGTCGATGATGCCGTCGAACTCGCGGCGCCGGAACAGCAGCAGGCCGACCAGGAACAGCCCCTTGGCGAACTCCTCCACGATCGGCGCGACGACGACCGGGCCGAACAGGTCGCCGGCGCCGCGCCCGGCCGCGGCGTCGAGCACCACCGAGGCACTGGTGTTGATCAGCAGCGAGACGAGCGCCGCGAAGCCGGCACCCCAGAGGAACGCGCCCATCAGCATCCGCGGCGGTTCCGGCTCCCACCGGTCGACCCACAGGAACGCGGCGACCACCGGGACGACCGGGAGCAGCGCGGCGAGGGTGCCGACGACGACGCCGGCCGTCCCGACCGCCCGCTGCAGGATCCCGATGGTGATGACGGTCAGCAGCGCGAGCACGACGAGCCCGACGACCGGGAGCAGGACCCCGCGCCGCTTCGCCGAGGGGGCCGGCACCGGGGCGTAGGTGCGTCCGGACACGGCGGGAGATCCCATGGTCCGGAAGCCTAGAGAACTCGTCGCCGGTGCACCCGTCGCACGCGCCGCCGGTCCGGGTCACACCGGCGTGGGATCAGGAGCGCGCGGCGCCGTCGGAGTCGTCGGGGTCCTCGGGCGCCCGGCAGCAGTACTCCAGCCAGAGCGCGCCGCCGACCAGCAGCAACGCGCAGACCAGCCCGATCCCGGCGGTCACGCTGTCCCGGAACGCGGCCACCACGACGTCGGCCCGCGGCACCGTGTGCACCAGCAGGCCCGCCCACAGCCCGGCGATCACCGCGCCGGCCACCGAGGACGCCTTCGCCAGGAGCACCGCCCGCGCGGCCACCAGCGGGGGTACCGGCGCGGCGCCGCCGCGGCGCTCGATCCGGCGGCGCAGCACGATCCCGACGCCGAACTCGGCGACGGCGAGCACCCCGATCGTGACCCCGGCCGCGACCGGCAGCGGCGGGGTGGTCGAGTACGTCAGCTGGACGAGAATGTTGCCGAGCAGGGTCGCGACCACCGCGATCGCGATCAGGTCGCGGTACCGGGTCGGCGTCACCGTGGGCCGCGGGTCCTCGCCGGAGCCCGGGCGGTACCGGCCGGGTCCGGGGCCGATCATCGCGGGCCGTCCGGGTGCAGCAGCAGGTCGTCGCGCCGGTGGACGCCGGCGCAGCCGTCCGGGCCGAGCCGGTCCAGCAGGTCGGCGACCGGTCCGTGGCCGTGCAGGACGGCGCCGGGATCGGCGAGCAGCCACGGCAGCAGCACGGTCGCCCGTGCGGGCGTCCCGGGATGGGGCAGCAGCAGCTCGGGATCGTCGGAGAGCACCGGCCCGTCCGGCCCGTCCACCTGCACGACGTCGACGTCGAGCGTCCGCGGGCCCCACCGCTGCTCGCGGACCCGGCCGGCGGCGTCCTCGAGTGCCTGGCCGCGGCGCAGCCAGCCCCACGCGTCCCGCGCGGGATCGTCGGCGACGACCACCGCGTTCAGGAAGTCCGGCTGGTCGGTGACCCCCCACGGTGCGGTCTCGAACACCGGCGAGACGGCGACGAGGGCAGGCCCCAGGTCCGCGACGACGGCCCGCAGGTGGCCGATCCGGTCGCCCAGGTTGGAGCCGAGGGAGAGCACGGCGCGGGTCACGCCCGGCTCCGGCGCAGCACGACCGCGACGTCGTCGAAGGTCAGCGGGATCGGCGCGGACGGCTTGTGCAGGGTCACCTCGACCTCGCGGATGCGCCCGTCGGAGCCGAGGACCGCGTCGGCGACGGAGCCGGCGACCGACTCGATCAGGTTCCGCGGCGGCCCGCCGACGACGGTCGCGGCGAGCTGGGCGAGCGCGCCGTAGTCGAGGGTGTCGGCCAGCTCGTCGGACGCCGCCGCTGCGGTCAGGTCGGCGTGCACGACCAGGTCGACGACGAACTCCTGGCCGTCGCGGCGCTCGTGGGCGAGGACCCCGTGCGTGCCGCGGACCCGCAGCCCGCGCAGCTCGATGCGGTCACTCACCGCCCGGCCCCCGGGACGATCCGGGCGTGGACCGGGCCCGGGTCGCACCCAGCCAGCAGGCTGCGCTCACCGCGACGGCGTCCATCGTGGACTCGACGTCGTGCACCCGGACGCCCCAGGCGCCGGCGTTCGCGGCGATCGCGCTGATCGCGGCGGTGGCGATCTCGCGCCCGGCGGGCGGGCGCGGGGTGCCGTCCTCGGCGGCCAGCAGCTCACCGAGGAAGCGCTTACGTGACGCACCGACCAGCACCGGGAAGCCCAGCCCGACGAGCACGTCGAGGCGGCGCAGCAGTGCCCAGTTGTGCGCGGCCGTCTTCGCGAAGCCGAGGCCGGGATCGAGCACGATCCGGCCCGGATCGACCCCGGCCATCACCGCGTGGTCCACCCGGGCGACGAGCTCCTGGCGCACCTCGCCGATGACGTCCTCGTAGCCGGCCAGCTGCTGCATCGTGGAGCTGTGGCCGCGCCAGTGCATGAGCACCCAGGGCACCCGGGTCTCGGCGACGACGGCCGCCATCCGCGGATCGGCCAGGCCGCCCGAGACGTCGTTCACCATCGCGGCGCCCGCCTCGACGCAGGAGGCGGCGACCTCGGAGCGGGTGGTGTCGACGCTGACCCGGACGCCGGCGTCGACCAGCTCGCGGACCACCGGCAGCACCCGGTCCCGCTCGGTCGCCGCGTCCACCCGCTGCGCGCCCGGCCTGGTGGACTCGCCGCCGACGTCGACGAGATCGGCACCGGCGTCGCGCATCGCGATCCCGTGCGCGACGGCGTGCGAGCGGTCCAGGTAGCGGCCGCCGTCGGAGAACGAGTCCGGGGTGACGTTGAGGATCCCCATCACCGCGCAGCGGCCCAGGTCGGGGAGGGTGCCGTCGGGGGCGACCATGTCAGGCCCCCCTGATCAATGACAGAGCCTCCGCGCGCGAGGAGGCGGAGCTCTTGAACAGGCCACGGACCGCCGAGGTGGTGGTGCGCGAGCCCGGCTTGCGGATGCCGCGCATGGCCATGCACAGGTGCTCGGCCTCCATCACGACGATCACCGCGCGCGGGTTCAGCTTGCGCACCAGCGCGTCGGCGACCTGGGCGGTGAGCCGCTCCTGCACCTGCGGGCGCTTGGCGTAGAGATCGACCACCCGGGCGATCTTGGACAGGCCGGTGACCTGGCCGTCGACCGCCGGGATGTAGCCGACGTGCGCCACCCCGTGGAAGGGCACCAGGTGGTGCTCGCAGGTCGAGAACATCGGGATGTCCCTGACCAGCACGAGCTCGCCGTGGCCCTCGTCGAAGGTCTTCTCCAGCACCGTGTCCGGATCGACGAACAGCCCGGCGAAGATCTCGCCGTAGGCGCGGGCGACCCGGGCCGGGGTCTCCCGCAGGCCCTGGCGGTCCGGGTCCTCGCCGATCGCGATCAGCAGCTCGCGGACGGCGTTCTCGGCGCGGGCGAGGTCCACGCCCGCCGGCACGGCGTCGGTGATCCCGGCCGCGACGGCGGCCGGGTGCACGGTGCCCGGCTGGCCGTCCGTGGTCGACGTGCTCAGTGTCCTGCCTCCGGGTCGCTGCCTCGCCGGTTCTCGCCGGGCTCGGTCGTGCTGCCGCCGTCGGCGCCGGATCCGGTCCACGGGCCGTTGCGGGACGGGCCGCCCTGCTGCTGGTCCTCACCCTGGCCGGGTGCGGGCCGGCCGGGCTGCTGTGCCTGCTGGCCGCTCCAGTTCGGCGGCGGCCAGGTCTGGCCGCGCGGCGTCGTCGCCGGCCGCCAGTCCGGCGGGGCGCCGTAGTTCGGGGCGACGGCCGGCGGGGGCTGCGGGTAGCCGCCCTGGTAGCCGGTCCGCGCCGGGCCGGCCGGGGCGCCGCCCCAGCCGTTGCCGCCCTGGGCGCCGTTGCCGTACGGCGCGCCGCCGTTCGGGGCACCGCCGTGGGGCGCGCCGCCGTAGGGGGCTCCACCGTTCGGGGACCCGCCGTTCGGGGACCCGCCGTTCGGGGACCCACCGTTCGCGGCGCCACCGTTCGGGGCACCACCGGAGGGCGCGCTGCCCTGCGGTGCGCTGCCGTGCGGGGCGCCGTTGCCGTTCCCCGCGCCGTAGCCGCCGTCGTTCGGCGCGTCCGGCCGGGCCTGGGTCGATCCGCCGGCCGGGAACGGGGAGGCGCCGGGCATGCCCGGGGCGTCGCCGTAGCCGTTGACGCCCGCACCCACCTGCGCCGGGGTCCGCTCCTGCTCGTCGGGCAGCGTCTCGCCGCGCTCGTGCGCCAGCTCGCGCGGCGTCTTGATCGGGGGCTTCTCCGACGGCGTGCGCTCACCGAAGTCGTCGAACGCCGTGATCCGCGGCCGCTTCTCCACCGAGCCGAAGATCCGCTCCAGGTCGCGCCGGTTCAGGGTCTCCTTCTCCAGGAGCTCCAGCACCAGGTCGTCGAGCACGTCGCGGTAGGTGTTGAGGATCTCCCACGCCTCGGTGTGCGCCGCCTCGATCAGCTTGCGCACCTCCTCGTCGATCTCGTGGGCGATCTCCAGCGAGTAGTCCGCCTGGTTGCCCATCGACCGGCCGAGGAACGGATCGCCCTGCTCGCGGCCGTAGCGCACGGCGCCCAGCTTGGCGCTCATGCCGTACTCGGTGACCATCGCGCGGGCGATCTTGGTGGCCTGGTCGATGTCCGACGAGGCGCCCGTGGTCGGCTCGTGGAACACCAGCTCCTCGGCCGACCGGCCGCCCATCGCGAACACCAGGCGGGCGATCATCTCGGCCCGGGTCATCAGGCCCTTGTCGTCCTCCGGGACGACGAGCGCGTGCCCGCCGGTCCGGCCGCGCGGCAGGATCGTGAGCTTGTAGACCGGCTCCAGGTCCGGCATCGCCCACGCGGCCAGCGCGTGCCCGCCCTCGTGGTAGGCGGTGATCTTCTTCTCCCGCTCGGAGACGATCTTCGACTTGCGCTTCGGGCCGCCGACCACGCGATCGACCGACTCCTCCAGCGCCGCGCCGTTGATCAGCGTGCCGTGCTCGCGGGCGGTCAGCAGGGCCGCCTCGTTGATCACGTTGGCGAGATCGGCGCCGGACATGCCGACGGTGCGCTTGGCGAGCGACTCGAAGTCGACGTCGTCGGCGAAGGGCTTGCCCTTGCTGTGCACGTTCAGGATCGCCCGGCGGCCGGCCAGGTCGGGGGCGCCGACCGGGATCTGCCGGTCGAACCGGCCCGGGCGCAGCAGAGCCGGGTCCAGGATGTCCGGCCGGTTGGTGGCGGCGATCAGGATGATGCCGCCGCGCGCGTCGAAGCCGTCCATCTCGACCAGCAGCTGGTTCAGCGTCTGCTCGCGCTCGTCGTGCCCGCCGCCGAGGCCCGCGCCGCGCTGCCGGCCGACCGCGTCGATCTCGTCGACGAAGATGATGCACGGCGCGTTCTGCTTGGCCTGCTCGAACAGGTCCCGCACCCGGGATGCACCGACACCGACGAACATCTCGACGAAGTCGGAGCCGGAGATCGTGTAGAACGGCACGCCCGCCTCGCCGGCGACCGCGCGGGCCAGCAGCGTCTTGCCGGTGCCGGGCGGGCCGTAGAGCAGCACGCCCTTCGGGATCTTCGCCCCCAGCGCCTGGTAGCGGGCCGGGTTCTGCAGGAAGTCCTTGATCTCGTGGAGCTCCTCGACCGCCTCGTCGGAGCCCGCCACGTCCGCGAACGTGTTCTTCGGCATGTCCTTGTTCAGCTGCTTGGCCTTGGACTTGCCGAAGCTCATCACGCGGTTCCCGCCGCCCTGGGCGTTGTTCAGGAACCAGAACAGGATGATCAGCACCAGCGCCAGCGGGATCATCATGATCAGCAGCGAGGACAGGAACGAGTCCTGGCGCACCACGGTGTCGTACTCGCCGATGCCCGGGACCCCGCGCAGCGAGTCGAAGATCTGCCCGGACAGCTGGGCCGGGTACTGGGTGATGAGCTGGGTCTCGCCGTCGACCGGCGTGTTCAGGGTCAGCCGGAGCTGCTGCTCGCGGTCCTCGACGAGGGCGTCACGGACGTTGCCCTCCTGGATCTGCGCGAGCGCCACCGAGGTCGGGACCTCCGTGTAGCCCCGGGTGTCGTCGAACATGAAGCTGAACCCGAGATAGATCAGGAGCGCGACGAGGATCCAGATCAACGGGTTGCGGAGCAGGCGCTTGCGATCCATGCAACGTCGGCCTGGGTGGCCTTCACCTTCCCGAGAGTGGTTCACGGCAGCGGCGGCGGAGAGTGCGACCGCCCCGCCGGACGGCCCTGACCCGCCAGGATAGCCGCACGCCGGAGCGAGCGCGCCGGGCGGATCCGGCTGTCGACGACCGTTCCCGGCCGTCCACCCGATCAACGCCCGGCCGACCTGCCCGGTTCCCCCACAGGGGTGTCCCGCCGCACACCTGCCGCGCGGGGTGTGGGACAACTGTGCGGCACGCTCGGTGCCGGACCGGCGGCACACCGCGCTCGGGTCCTGCTCCGTCCGGCCGAACCGGGCTGGTCTGCGGGTCGGGAGGGGCGGATCGGATGACATGGCGCGCTGGCGGCGGTGCCCGCCGGACGGTGCCGGCGCTGGCGGTCGGTCTGGCCGTCTCGGCCGCGCTGACCCTGGCCGTCGCGCCGTCGGTCCCGCCGGCCGCGGAGCCGGCCCCGCCGGGGACCCGGCCGGCCGGGACCGTGACCACCGCCCGCGCCGAGCCGGCGCCCGCCCGCCCGGCGGTCCTGCCGGGCCCGGCGCCGGTCGGGCCGGGTGTGGTGACCGAGACCGCGGGCGCCGGGCTGTGCACCGCCGGGTTCGTGTTCACCTCCGGCGACCGGACCTTCCTCGCGCAGGCCGCGCACTGCGGCGGGACCGGCGACGAGACCGAGACCGACGGCTGCACCTCCGACGCGGTGCCGCTCGGCACCCCGGTGACCGTCCGGGGCACCGACCGCACGGTGACCGGGACCCTGGCGTGGAGCTCGTGGAACACGATGCAGGCCCGCGGCGAGCGCGACCGCGACACCTGCGCCTACAACGACCTGGCGCTGGTCGAGCTGCCCCGGGACGCTCGTTCCGCGGTGGGCGCCGCGGTGCCGTTCTTCGGCGGCCCGGACCGGGTCCGCAGCGCAGCGCCGGCCGTCGGCACGCCGGTGTTCGGCCTGGCCAACCCGCCGGACGCGGCCGGGGTGCGCACCGTCGGGGCGCGGGCCGGGGCGATCGCCGGCGAGGTCGGCGGGGGCTGGGGACACTCGGTGTACTCGCTGACGCCGGGCGTGGCCGGGGAGTCCGGCAGCCCGCTGCTGGACGGCGAGGGCCGCGCAGTCGGCGTCCTGTCCAGCCTGTCGACGACGGCGGACCGGCCCAGCATCGAGTACACCGACCTGGCCCGCGCGCTGGCCTACGCCGAGCGCACCGACGGCCCGCCGGGGCTGACGCTGGCCGCGGGCGCGCCGTTCACCGCGACCCCGCCCGGGGTGGACCCGCGGGCGCTGGCGCTGCCGGCCGGGCCCGGGCTCGGCCGCTGAGCCGCCGGCCGGGCACCGCTCAGGCGTAGACCTTCGGGTCCAGGGTGCCGATGTAGGGCAGGTCCCGGTAGCGCTCGGCGTAGTCCAGGCCGTACCCGACGACGAACTCGTTCGGGATGTCGAAGCCGACGTAGCGGACCGGCACGTCGACCTTCACCGCGTCCGGCTTGCGGAGCAGGGTGACCACCTCGAGCGAGGCGGGCGAGCGGGTCTGCAGGTTGCCGCGCAGCCAGTTCAGGGTCAGCCCGGAGTCGATGATGTCCTCGACGATCAGCACGTGCCTGCCCGCGATGTCGCGGTCGAGGTCCTTGAGGATGCGCACCACGCCGGAGGACGAGGTGGACGAGCCGTAGGAGCTCACCGCCATGAACTCGAGCTGGGTCGGCAGCGGCAGCGCCCTGGCGAAGTCGGTCATGAACATGACCGCGCCCTTGAGCACGCCGATCAGCACCAGGTCGTGCTCCCGGCCGCCCTGCACGACGTCGGCGTAGTCCTCGGCGACCTGTCGGGCCAGCTCGGCGGTCTTGTCCCGCACCTGCTCCTCGGTGACCAGCACCGACGAGATGTCACCGTCGTACACGCGCTCACGTCTCCCTCGTGCCCGGCACCCACCGGTCCCGGCCGGCTCTCCGCCACCGGGCGGTCTCGGTCACGCCCGGTCACGCCCCCAGCGACGGCGGCGCAGCACGAGCCTGCCACGCGTGCGGACCAGCTCCAAGCCGCCGCCGAGGGCGGGTCCGCCCTGCCCGCGCCACCGGCCGACGAGATCGTCGGCGCGCCGCAGCTGCTCGTCGGTGAGGGCCGGTACGCCGTGCCCGGTGAGCCATTCGCGCAGTACCCGGCGGCGCACGGCGGCCGCAGCGGTGACCAGGACCGCGGTGTCGAGAGCGGGCGCGACCGGGTCGCCGGGACCGGCGGCGGGCGGTCCGGCGGGCCCCGGCGGGCCGGGCGCGGGGCTGCCGCTGTCGCTCAGATCACCCGTCGGCGCGGGTGCCGGCGGGTCCGGCGGACCGGTGCGGGAGGCGAGCTCCCGCAGCCGCGCCGCCGCCTCGGTGAGGGCGGCGTCGTCGTCGGCCAGCTGGGCGGCGGTGCGGGCGAGCGCCGGGGCGACGCCGCCGCCCAGGACCTCCTCCAGCAGCGGCAGCACCTCCCGGCGCAGCCGCACCCGGGTGAACCGCGGATCGGCGTTGTGCGGGTCGTCCCAGACCGGCAGCCCGAGCTCGGCGCAGGCGGCCACGGTGTCCGCCCGGCGCAGGCCCAGCAGCGGGCGCAGCCAGGGCGCCGACCAGAGCCGCATCCCGGCGAGTGAGCGCGCCCCGGACCCGCGGGCCAGCCCGAGCAGCACCGTCTCGGCCTGGTCGTCGAGGGTGTGCCCGAGCAGCACCGGCGACGACGGGCCGGGGCGGGCGGCCAGCAGCGCCGCCCGGCGGGCCCGGCGGGCGGCGGCCTCGGTGCCGCCCGGGCCGGTCACCCGGACCGCCTGCACCGCGGCGTCCACCCCGGAGCGGCGCAGCGCGGCGGCGAGCTCCGCGGAGCGTTCCGCGGAACCGTCCTGCAGGCCGTGGTCGACGACGAGCGCGTGCACCGGACCGTCGACGACCTCGCGGACGGCGTGCACCAGGGCCGTGGAGTCGGCGCCGCCCGAGCAGCCGACCAGCGGCGCCGCGCAACCGGGCCGGTCGGGGTCGCCGAGCAGGCCGAACGCCTCGCGCACCGCCGCCAGCACCCGCCGCGCGGCCGGAGGGTTCACCTCAGCCGGCGCGGCGCAGCCACGCCTGCGGCTCGGCGAGCTCGGCCCGGGTCGGCAGGGTCTGCGGCGACACCCAGACCCGGTTGAGGCCGTCCATCCCGACGGCGGCCTCGATCTCCCGGCAGAACGCCGCGCCGACCGCGTACTGCCGCATCTTCGCCTCCACGCCCAGCAGCGTCCGCAGCAGCCGGTCGACCAGCCCGCCGCCGCGGCGGCGCTCGGTGAACCGGCGGCGGATCACCGCGACGTCCGGCACGACGTCCGGGCCGACCGCGTCCATCACGTGATCGGCGTGCCCCTCCAGCAGGGTGGACAGCGCGAGCAGCCGGTCGAGCACGGCCCGCTGCTCGGGGCCCTGCAGCAGCTCGACGAGCGCAAGCACGTCACCCTTCTCGCCGTTCTCCCCGCGCATCGAGCGGATCGCCTCGGGCAGCCGGGTGAGCTTCGCGGTGTCCGGCTCCTGCAGCGACAGCAGCTCGGTGACCAGGCCGGCGAAGTGGTCGCGCAGCCACGGCACCGCGGTGAACTGCAGCCGGTGGGTGGCCTCGTGCAGGCAGACCCAGAGCCCGAACTGCTCGCCGTCGACGCCGAGGGTGCCGGTCGCGGCGTGCACGTTCGGGGCGACGACGATCAGCCGCCCGGCGCCGTCCGGGCCGCCGAACGGGTCGTACTGGCCGAGCACCCGGGCGCCGAGGTAGGCGAGCAGCGCACCGAGCTGGACGCCGGAGCCGGCCGCGGTGACGCTGCGCAGCGGCCAGGGCGAGGCGGGCAGCTCCGCGCCGGAGGTCAGCGCGTCCATGCCCTCGGTGGCGGCCCGCGCCCAGGCCGGGCGGTCCAGGACGTCGGCGGGCAGCAGCGGAAGGCCCGCGCCGAGGCCGGTGACCTCGCGGACGTGCCCCTCGGCGCGCGCCGAGTCGGTGCGCAGCCGCTCGACCAGCTCGCGCGCGGCCGCCGGGGTGGTGCGCGGGCCGGCCGGCATCAGCCGGGTCGCGGTGCTCGCCGCCAGCGACCAGTTGACGGGCAGGCCCCGCGCGGCGCACCGGTCGGACGCGGGTGCGGGATCGGTCACGGTGGCCGGGCCGGTCGCGTCGGGCTGCATGGCCGCCACGCTACCCGCGACCGCGCCGCGGGCCGGTCCGCCGAGGGGGGCCGGTCAGTCCCGGCAGCCGCAGCGGCTCAGGGTGGCGGCGATCCGGTCCAGCGCCGGGCGGGCGTCGGCCGGCGAGGTGCCGTTGGACAGCAGCGCGAAGACCAGCAGCCTGCCGTCGACGTCGGTGACCACGCCGGCCAGGCTGGACGCCCCGCTGAGGGTGCCGGTCTTGGCCCTGACCACGCCCCGGCCGGCGATCGACGGCCCGTCGGTGAACCGCTCGGTCAGCGTGCCGGCGCCGCCGGCGACCGGCAGCCCGGTGAGGATCGGCCGGAGGAACTGGACGTCGGCGGGGCTGTCCGACTGGGCGGCGGCCGAGGCCAGCACCGCGCCGAGCAGCCGGGCCGGGACCCGGTTCTCCCGGGACAGTCCGCTGCCGTCGGCGGCGACCAGGCCGCTGACGTCGTACCCGGCCTGCACCAGGGCCTCGGTGACCGCGCGGGAGCCGCCGTCGAACGACGCCTCGGTGTCCCGGACGATCGCGACCTGGCGGGCCAGCGCCTCGGCCGTGACGTTGTCCGACGCGGTGAGCATGTACTCGACGAGTGCGGCGATCGGCGGGGAGGCGACGCTGCCCAGCACCGGCGCGTTCGGGGCGGCGGTGCCCTCCCGGACCTCGGTGGCGCCGAGCGCGGCGGCCAGCGCCTGCCCGGCGGCCCGGGCCGGGTCGGACGAGCGGGGCCCGTCCTGCTGCTGCGGGTCGGTGCGGCCGCCGTCGAGCATCAGCGGCGACATCGGCGCGACGTAGCCGTCGGCGACGTCGCCGGGGCCCCAGCCGGGCGAGAGCGCGGGCCCGGTCCACTGCGAGGTGTCGACGTAGACGGTGCGCACCGGCTGGTCGACCGCCTCCCGCACCTCGGCGGCCAGATCGTCGATCCGGGACGGGTCGGGATAGAGCCCGGTCTCGCCGGCCGGCAGCGCGGTCAGCGTGGGATCGCCGCTGCCGACGAGCACCACCGAACCCGGGTCCGGGCCGGGCACCACCCGGGTGGCGAGCCGGTCGGTCGGGTTCATCGACAGCAGCGCGGCGGCCGCGGTGAGCAGCTTGGTGGTGGAGCCGGGGACCATCGCCCGCCCGCCGTCGCGCTCCCACAGCGGCTCCACGCCGCGCGGCGCCGAGGAGTCGATGACGACGCCGGTCACGTCGCCCAGCGCCGGCGACTCCATCTGGTCGGCCAGCGCCTGGGTGATGCCGGCCGCGGTCGGGACCGGGGCGGTCGGGGTCAGCGGGCGCAGCGCGGGCATCGGGACCGGCGGGTACTGGGCCGCCGTCTCACCGAGCCCGAGCCGGTCGCGGGTCTCCGGACCGGCCAGCGCGACCGCGCCGAACAGCGAGGCGAGTGCCATCACCGCGACCGCGATGACGGCGATCCGCCGGGTGCTGCGGTCCGGCCGGCGATGCCTGCGTCCCACTCCGCCTCCTGCTCGTGACGTCCGGCCCCGGGCTCCGGGACCGGCCGACCTGCCCGGCCGATGGTGCGACACCCGCCACATCAGCACCGGTTCGGGGTCACCGGCCTGCCACCGTCGGCCCCCGGTCCCTCACACTAGGGGGCAGCACAGACACCGCCGGAGTGGGCGGGCCACCCGGCTCCGCCCGGCCCCGGCGCGACCGTGACCCTCTTCAAGGAGCAACGAATCGTGGACTTCGACGTCACCATCGAAATCCCCAAGGGTGGCCGCAACAAGTACGAGGTCGATCACGAGACCGGCCGGATCCGGCTGGACCGGACCCTCTTCACCGCCACCCAGTACCCGGCCGACTACGGGTTCATCGACGACACCCTCGGCGAGGACGGCGACCCGCTGGACGCGCTGGTGCTCGTCCAGGAGCCCACCTTCCCCGGCTGCGTGATCCGCGCCAGGACGATCGGCATGTTCCGGATGAAGGACGAGGCCGGCGGCGACGACAAGGTCCTGTGCGTGCCGGCCAGCGACCCGCGCCAGGAGCACCTGCGCGACATCCACCACCTGGCGGAGTTCGACCGCGCGGAGATCCAGCACTTCTTCGAGATCTACAAGACGCTCGAGCCGGGCAAGAGCGTCGAGGGCGCCACCTGGGTCGGCCGCGCCGACGCCGAGCGCGAGATCAAGGCGTCCTACGAGCGGGCCAAGCAGGCGGGTCACTGATCCGCGCCCCCGGGGCGGCCCGGCCGGCCGCCCCGGGGCCGGGGTTCAGAACTTCTCGAACACGGCGGCCAGGCCCTGACCGCCGCCGATGCACATCGTCTCCAGCCCGTACCGGGCGTCCCGGCGGTGCATCTCCCGGGCCAGCGTGGCCAGGATCCGGCCGCCGGTCGCGCCGACCGGGTGGCCCAGCGAGATCCCGGAGCCGTTCACATTGGTCCGCTCGAAGTCGGCCTCGGTGAACTTCCACTCCCGGGTGCAGGCCAGCACCTGAGCCGCGAACGCCTCGTTCAGCTCGATCAGGTCGATGTCGGCCAGGCCGAGCCCGGCCGCGCCGAGCGCCGTCGCCGTCGCCGGGACCGGCCCGATCCCCATCGTCGCGGGCGGCACCCCGCCCAGTCCCCAGGACACCAGCCGGACCAGCGGCCGCAGCCCCAGCTCGGCGGCGGTCTCCGGGCTGGTCACCACGCAGATCGACGCGCCGTCGTTCTGCCCGGAGGCGTTGCCCGCGGTGACCGTCGCGTCCGGGTCGTCGCGGCCCAGCACCGGGCGCAGCGTCGCCAGCTTCTCGACCGAGGAGTCCGGCCGGATGTGCTCGTCGGCGTCGACCACGGTGTCGCCCTTGCGGCCCGGCACCGTCACCGGCACGATCTCGTCGGCGAACCGGCCCGCGGCCTGCGCCGCCGCCGCCCGCCGGTGCGACCGGACCGCGAACTCGTCCTGCTCCTCGCGCGGGATCGCGTACTCGCGGCGCAGGTTCTCCGCGGTCTCCAGCATCCCGCCGGGCACCGGATGGTTCCGCCCGCCCGCGGTCACCCGGCCGCGGGCCAGCGAGTCGTTCAGCAGCACCCCGGCGCCACCCTTGACCCCCCACCGCATCCCGGTGGAGTAGAACGACGCCCCGGACATCGACTCGGCGCCGCCGGCCAGCAGCACCTCGGCCGCGCCGGTCTGCACCTGCATCGCGGCGTAGAGCACCGCCTGCAGCCCGGAGCCGCAGCGGCGGTCGATCTGGATCCCGCCCGCGGTCACCGGCAGGCCGGCGTCCAGCGCCGCGACCCGGCCGATCGCCGGCGCGTCCATCGTCGGGTAGCAGTGGCCCAGCACCACGTCGTCGACGGCGGACGGGTCCAGCCCGGTCCGCTCCATCAACGCCCCGATCACGGTCGAGGCCAGGGTGTGCGCCGGCACGTCGCGCAGCGACCCGCCGAATCCGCCCACCGGGGTCCGCAGCGGCTCGCAGATCACCGCATCACGCATGAACTCGCTCCTTCGACGTTCCACTCAGACGTACTGGCGGGTGAGCCACTCGGCGACCAGCGCGGGCTTCTCGGAGCCCTCGATCTCGACCGTCACCCCGATGGTGAGCTGCACCCCGCCAGTGACGTCGGTGACGTCGACCAGCTCGACCCGCGCCCGGACCCGGCTGTCGACCGGGACGGGGCTGGTGAACCGGACCTTGTTGAGGCCGTAGTTGACGCCCATCCGCACGCCGTCGACCCGGTAGGCGTCCTGTACCAGCCTCGGCAGCAGCGACAGCGTCAGGAAGCCGTGCGCGATGGTGGTGCCGAACGGGCCGTCGGCGGCCTTCGCGGCGTCGACGTGGATCCACTGGTGGTCCTCCGTCGCGTCGGCGAACCCGTCGATCCGCTCCTGGGCGACGGCGAACCACTCCGAGACACCGACCTCGGTCCCCTTCGCCGCCCGCAGCTCGTCGACCCCGTTGAAGACGCGCATCCGTCACTCCCCTCGCTCCGGCACACCCACCGGTGCCGATCACCGTGTCTCTACCCCACCACGGGTACCCGGGGTCGGTGAAGTCACCAAACCCACACGCCCCGTCCCGCGCGATCGGCGCTCCTTGGCTATGGTCGGAGCGCGTAGGACGGCCTGCAGCCCGCCGGGCCGACTCCGACGTGGAGCGCCGACGCCGATGAACACGACCCACCGCCAGTGCCGATGAGCTCGCCCCCCACGACGCAGGATCCGCCGCCCGGGCTCGTGCACCGGGCCGTGCCGTACCGCACCCCGGAGCACCAGGCCCAGGTGCTGACCGGGCCGGTCACCGGGGCGCTGGAACGCGGCCGCCGGGCGATCGTCGTCGTCGAGCCGCGGTGCCGCGCCGAGCTGGAGCGGGCACTCGGTGACGAGGCCGGGGTGCGCTACGTCCGGCCGGAGGAGCTGCACTCGGCGCCGCCGTTCACCGTCGCGGGCCGGTGGAGCCGCACCGTGCGGGACGCGATCGCCGAGGGCGCGTCCGGCGTCTGCGCGGTCGCCCAGCCGGTCGCCCTGCCCGGGGCCGATCCGTCGTACTGGACCCGGCTGGATCTCGCGATCGGGTACGCGATGCGGGCGCTGCCGGTGGAGATGCTGTGCTGCTTCGCCGACCAGGACGGCGCCCGCGAGCAGGCCGGCGCGCTGCACGACGAGTTCCTCGTCGACGGCGCGGCCGTGCCCAGCACGCACCGCCGCGACGACCACGAGCTGCTGCAGGAGAACCCGCAGCGGCCGCCTGCCGATCTCGGACAGCCGCTGCTCGTCGAACCGGTCGAGCTGCACCGGCTGTCCGGGATGCGGCACACCGTGCGCCGCGAGGGACAGCTGTCCGGGCTCGGCCCGGCCCGCGTCGAGGACCTGGTGCTCGCGGTGAACGAGCTGGTCAGCAACGGGATCGAGCACGGATCGGGGTGCCCGGTGCTGCGCATGTGGCGGACCCCCGCCGGCCTGGTAGCCGAGATGACCGACACGGTGCCCGGCCGGCTGGCCTTCCCCGGCCTGGCCGCCCCGCCGCCGTCCGGCGAGCGGGGCCGCGGCCTGTGGCTGGCCTCCGAGCTGGCCGACGTGCTGCAGGTGTGGACCGCCGACGACGATCCCGGTCAGGTCCAGGGCACCGTCGTCCGGGTCGTGATGAACCCGCCGTGACGGATGTGACGCGGCCGGAGGTGCCGGGGAAGTGACAGAGTGACGAGGTGACGCAGCCCGATCGCGCCGCCGACCCGGTGTCCCGCTTCCTCCGGATGGTGACCGGCCCGGAGCCCTCGCTCGACGAGGGCGCCCTCGCCATCGCCGCCGGAGCCGCCGCCGACCCGGCGCGGGCCGCCGCCGACGCAGTCCGCGCCCGTACCCGCCTCGACGAGCTGGCCGACGGCGTCAGCGGGCCGGAGTCGCTGCTGCACCGGCTGTTCACCGAGGCCGGGTTCACCGGCGACACCGCGAACTACCGCGACCCGCGCAACTCGTTCCTGCCCGACGTGCTGGAGCGCCGCACCGGCATCCCGATCACGCTGTCGGTGGTGGCGATAGAGGTCGGGCGCCGGGCCGGGGTGGCGCTGGAGGGCGTCGGGATGCCAGGGCACTTCCTGGTCCGGCTGCCCGGCACCCAGCGCTACCTGGACATGTTCGACCAGGGGCGGCGGCTGGACCTGGCGGGCTGCGAGGCGCTGTACCGGGCCACCACCGGGGCCGGGCCCCAGGTGCCGTTCGGGCCCGGCCTGCTCCCCCGTACCTCGACCCGGCAGATCCTGGCCCGGATGCTGGACAACCTGCGCGCCAACTACGCCCGCACGAAGGACCACGTGAACCTGGAGTGGGTGCTGCGGATGCGGCTTGGCCTGCGGCACCAGGGCCCCGACCTGATCCGCCAGCTCGGCGAGGTGCTGGCCGCGCAGGCCCGCTGGGACGAGGCCGCCCGGCTGATGGAGTCCTGGGCGGACGGCCCGGGCCGGGGATCGCGGTCCGGCGCCGAGGTGCTCGACGAGGTGCGCGTCGAGGCCCGCAGGCACCGCGCGCACCTGAACTGAGCGCCGGGCCGGACCGTCAGGAGTGCGGCGCCCTGGTCGGCGCGCCGGAGTCCTCGCCGAACCGCCACGGTTGCCCGGTCGACTCCAGCACCGCCATCCACAGGTCGCCGTGCGGGTCGACCTGGTTGCGCCGGCTCACCGCCAGGGTCATCGGGATGTGCACGAACCGGCGCCGGACCCGGCCGACCACCATCGACGTCCGCCCGGACATCGCCGCGTGCACCGCGGCCTGCGACAGCCGGACGGTGTAGACGCTGTCGTAGGGGTTCGCCGGGACGCTGCGGATGATGTAGCTCGGGTCGACGTAGCGGACCGTGGTCTCCATGCCGGCCTCGGCGAACGAGTCGCCGATCCGTTCCTTGAGCCACGGGCCGATGTCGGCGAGCTTGGCGTTGCCCGAGGCGTCGGTCCGCCCGACCGGCGGCAGCAGCTCCTGCCCGGCCCCCTCGGCGACCACGACGACCGCGTGCCCGCGCTGGGACACCCGCCGGCGCAGGTGGTGCAGCAGGCCGGTCTCGCCGTCCAGCTCGAACGGGACCTCCGGGATCAGCACCGCGTCGGCGTCGGACCGGACCAGCGAGGCGTAGCAGGCGATGAAGCCGGAGTGCCGGCCCATCAGCTTCACCAGGCCGACCCCGCCCGGGGTGGACTTGGCCTCCACCGTCACCGACCGGATCGCCTCGCTGGCCTGCGAGAACGCCGTCTGGAAGCCGAAGCTCTGGTCGATGAAGGGGATGTCGTTGTCGATCGTCTTCGGGATCCCGACGATGGCGATCCGCAGGCCCCGCTCGGCGACCACCCTGGCGATCTCCATCGCCCCGCGCATGGTGCCGTCGCCGCCGATCACGAACAGCACGTTGAGGTGCATCTGCTCCAGGCAGTCGACGATCTCCCCCGGGTCCTGCGGGCCGCGCGAGGTGCCGAGGAAGGTACCGCCGTCGACCGGGATGTCGCGCACCGACTCCGGGGACAGCTCGACGACGTCGTGCCCGTAGGAGGAGATGAAGCCGCGGTAGCCGTTGCGGAAGCCGACGACCCGCCGGACGCCGTAGTGGTAGGTCAGGGTGCGGACCAGGCCGGCGATGACGTCGTTCAGGCCGGGGCACAATCCGCCGCAGGTGACGATCCCGGCCCGGGTCTTCGACGGGTCGAAGTAGATCTCTCGGCGCGGGCCGCACGGCTCCAGGCCGGGCAGCTCCTCGACGTCGACGCCGCGCGACTTGAGCCCGGCGGCGGTGTCGTCGAGCAACACCCTGTCCCCGGCGTCCACGTAGTGCTCGGTGGTGCGGCGGGCGTCCAGCAGCGGGGCCAGCGGCGAGGTGATCCGGGCGGGTCCGAGCGTGTCGATCGCCAGGTCGTCCGGGGTGATGCTGCTGTACTCCCAGGTCGTCACGCTGTCCTCCTCCGGATTCCGGGTGGATCGATGCAGACGGTCCGCGCCGCGATCCGGTGCCCGATCATGCTGCACCACCGGTCCCGGTGTCAGGCCGGGCCGCGCCTAGTGTGACGAGCGTGCCCCTCGCCCTGCTGACCAACGACGACGGCGTGCACGCCCCCGGCCTGCACGCGCTGGCCCGCGCGGCCCGCGACGCCGGCCTGGACGTGATCGTCGCGGCCCCGGCCGGGGACGCCAGCGGCGCCGGCGGTTCGGTGCGCTGCGTGCTGACCGACGGGCACATCGGCGTCACCGAGCACGAGATCCCGGCGCTGGACGGGATCCCCGCGTACGGGGTGGACGCCGATCCGGGGTTCATCGTGCGGGCGGCCGGGCAGGGCTGGTTCGACCGGGAGCCCGATCTCGTGCTGTCCGGGATCAACCCGGGCGCGAACACCGGCGGGCAGGTGCTGCACTCCGGGACCGTCGGCGCGGTGCTGGCCGGCACCCTGAACGGCTGGTCCGGGATCGCGTTCTCGCTGCACTGCGGACTGCGGCTGCCCGAGCGCCCGAACTGGGCGTCGGCGACCGGGCTGCTCGGCGAGCTGCTGGATCGGCTCGCCGGCCGCCCCGCCGGGACCGCCTGGTCGGTCAACGTCCCGGACGTGCCGCAGCCGGAGCTGCCCGCGCTGCGCGAGGCGCGGCTGTGCGACTCGGGTGCGGTCCGGGTGCGGATGGTGCACCGCGGGCCCGACGGCGAGCGGCCGGGCGGGCTGCGGGCGCTGGTCTCCGAGCACTACGGCGAGGCCGAGCCGGGCACCGACGTGGCGCTGCTCGCCGCCGGGCACCCGACGATCACCGAGCTCGCCCCGATCGGGCACCGGGCCGGCGCCACCGGCTACCCGGGCTGAGCCGGCCGTTCAGTCCCGGTCGTAGCCGTCGCGGGCGGCGAGAACGCCGGAGATGTTGTCGATCGCCCACCGTTCGAGCGCGCCGAGCACCGGGAGCAGGCTCCGGCCGAGCGTGCTGAGCTCGTACTCCACGTGCGGCGGGATGACCGGGTGCACCGTCCGCACGAGCAGCCCGTCCCGTTCCAGCGCGCGCAGCGTCTGGGTCAGCATCTTCTGGCTCACGCCCTCGATCCGGCGGGCCAGCGCGGTGTAGCGCATCGGTCCGCCGGCCAGCGCGCCGACGACGAGCACCGTCCACCGGTCACCGATCCGGTCCAGCAGCTGGCGGGTCGGGCAGTCCTTCGAGTACGGGTCCCACTGCGGCTCTTCCTGCACACTCTCCTCCTGGTGCGTACAGCACTACGAGGTGCCTTCTTCCCGATCGACATGCGTCGACGCATGCTCTCACGCATGTCGCAGAAGACGGTGCTGGTGACCGGGGCTACCCGTACTTCAAGGAGGCCCTCGTCGTCTGGACGAAGGTCGCCGCGGCCGGGCAGCGGCCGCACGGGATCCGGGTCAACTGCGTCTCGCCCGGTCCGGTCTTCCGGTTCCTGATGGGCGGGGACAGCGTCTGGATCAACGGCGCCGATCTCGCCACCGACGGCGGCCTGGCCGCCGATCTCACCGTGCACGGCTGACCGGCACACATCATCACCACCACGACCACCACCGAGGAGAGAGCATGTCCGCACGACTGTCCGGGAAGTCCGTGATCATCTCGGGGGCCGCCCACGGGATCGGGGCGGCGCAGGCCCGCCTGTTCGCCCGCGAAGGCGCCCGGCTCGCGCTGTTCGACATCGACGCCGAGGGCGTCGCGAAGCTGGCCGCGGAACTCGTCGCCGACGGCCACCGGGTCGTCCACACCACCGCCGACGTGGTGTCCGAGGACGACTGGATCCGGGTCGTCGCGCTCGCCGAGGACGAGCTCGGCGGCCTGCACGCACTCAGCAACAACGCCGGGATCTTCCGGCCGGAGGGCGTCGAGGAGACCACCGTCGAGCTGTTCAACACGATCACCGCGATCAACCAGCTCGGGGTGATCCTCGGGATGAAGACGGCGATCCCGGCACTACGCCGCGCCGGTGGCGGATCGATCGTCAACTTCTCTTCGATCTACGGGCTCACCGGCTCCGGCCTGGCCACCGCCTACCAGGGGACCAAGGGCGCGGTCCGGCTGATCACCAAGACCGCCGCCGTCCAGTACGCGCCGGAGGCGATCCGGGTCAACTCGGTGCACCCCACGATGATCGACACCCCGCTGATCCGGAACGGGGTGCCGGAGAACGAGCTGCGCAGGCTCCTCAAGCTGGTCCCGATGCAGCGCATCGGGCAGGCCGACGAGGTGGCCTACGCAGCCCTGTTCCTGCTCTCCGACGAGGCGTCTCTGATCACCGGGGCCGAGCTCGCTGTCGACGGCGGCTACACCGCGGGCGCCCCGATCCCGGACTGAGCGCGCTCAGCCCTTCGCGGCGGCGAACCGCTGCGCGGCGTCCGCCCAGTTCACGACGTTCCACCAGGCCTTCACGTAGTCCGGCTTCACGTTGCGGTACTGCAGGTAGAACGCGTGCTCCCACATGTCGAGCAGCACGATCGGGGTCTGCCCGGCCGGCAGCTGGGACTGCTGGTCGTAGAGCTGGTGGATCAGCAGCTTCCCGCCGAGCTGGTCGTAGCCGAGGATGGCCCAGCCGGAGCCCTGGATGGTGGTGGCGGCGGCGGTGAAGTGGGCCCGGAAGGCGTCGAAGGAACCGAAGTCCTCGTCGATCGCCGAGGCGAGGTCACCGGTGGGCTTGTCGCCGCCGTCCGGGGACAGGTTCTTCCAGAACGCGGAGTGGTTGACGTGCCCGCCCAGGTTGAACGCGAGGGTCTTCTCCAGACCGACGATCGCGCCGAAGTCGTTCTTCTCCCGCGCGTCGGCGAGCTTCTCCAGGGTGACGTTCAGGCCCTGGACGTAGGTGTTGTGGTGCTTGGAGTGGTGCAGCTCCATGATCTCCGGCGCGATGTGCGGCGCCAGGGCGGAGTAGTCGTAGGGAAGGTCGGGAAGCGTGTAGTCGGCCATGCGGACAGCCTCCGACCTGCACCGGACTTCAGGTCAACTGTGAGGTGCCCCTCAGTGCTCGTCGCGGCCGGTCAGCGCGTGCTCCAGCTCGTCGGCCAGGTGCACGACCTGCCGGAACGGGAACTCGAAGCCGTCGAGCGCGGCGGGCCGCAGCGGGATGGAGTGCCGGTACACCACGACGCCCTCCTCCGCGGCGAGCCCGCCGACCGGCGACGGGCCGGCCAGCTCGAGGGCCTTCGCGAGATCGACCTCGGCGAGCCGGGCGACCGGCGACTCGATCTGCACCCACTCCTGCTCCGGATCGGCGACGGCGGCGGCCGCCTCGGTCACCTCGACGCCCGGCCGGTCGACGTCCTCCCGGATCCGCTTGACGACCACGAGCTGGGTCCGGTCCCCGGTCGTCGGCAGCCGGAACCGCAGCTCGTCGGCGCTCTGCCGGACGATCTCGTACCGCACCCGCACGTAGGACTGCAGGTCGTCCCAGGTCGCCACGTCGTGTCCCCCTCGATGAGTCCGCCCCGACGCGGGCGACCCTAGCGGTTCCCGGCGGCCGTGGTGATCAGCTGGTCGACCGGGGCCCGGTCGTCGGTGAGCACCGGCGCCTCACCGGCGAACGCCGTGGTCCGGCCCGGGTCGAGCACCGCACCCGGCTCGCCCCGCCCGGTGACGGCGGCGTCCAGCGTGACCGGGTCCACCGGCCGGTCCGCGGCGACGAGCACGACGTTGCCGCCCCCGCCGGGTTCGAACTCGGCGGGCCGGGCGACCACCATGGTGGTGCCGAACCGGGTGTCCACCGTCGCGACCGAGGCGCGGACCAGGTCGAGCGGGTCCCGGTCGATCACGTTGAGCAGGTACAGCCCGCCGGGCCGCAGCACCCGCTGCACGTGGTCGAGGAACTCGGTGGTGGACAGGTGCCAGGGCACCGAGCGGGCGCCGAACGCGTCGCCGATCAGCACGTCGGCCGAGTCGTCGGGCAGCTCGGCCAGGCCGACCCGGGCGTCGCCGGTGCGCACGGTGGTGCCGGGGATCCCGCCCGCCTCCAGCTCGCGGACGGCGAGATCGATCACGCCGCCGTCCAGCTCCAGCACGGTGGACGTACCGCCGGGGCGGGTCGCGTCCAGCCAGCGCGGCATGGTGAGCGCCCCGCCGCCGACGTGCACGACGTCCAGCGGCCGGCCGGGGGCGAAGGCGGTGTCGATCGCGGCGGCGAACCGCTGGGTGTAGGCGAACTCCAGGTGCGCCGGGTCGCCGAGGCGCACGTAGGAGTGTCGCAGGTCGTCGAGCACCAGATAGCGGCCGGCCGGATCGGTGGGATCGGCGGTGACCGAGGCGCAGTAGTAGGTCGTGTCGGCGTCGCAGCGGCCCGGGACGGCGACCAGCGCGACGGCCAGCAGCACCGCCGCCGCGCCGCCCTTCGCGACGTCGGCGCGCCGCCGCCGGGGTGCGACGACCAGCCCGAGCAACAGGCAGGCGGCCGCGGTCACCAGCAGGATCGCGCTCACCGGCAGCAACGCGACCAGCACGAAGCCGGTCAGGAAGCTGCCGGCCAGCGACCCGAGCGTGCCGGCGGCGGACAGCCCGCCGACAACCTCGCCGGACCGGTCCAGCCCGGTCAATCGGGCCTTGGTCACCGCCGGGGTGACCGCGGCCAGCGCGGTCACCGATACCAGGGTGGACGCCGCGACGAGCAGCACCGCGGCGACCGGACCGGCGCCGAGCAGCGGGCCGAGCAGCCGGACGACCGGGCGCACCGCGAGCGTCCCGAGCCCGCCGACCACCAGCATCAGCGCGGCGACCGCGACCGGGTCGTGCCGGTCCGCCCAGCGCCCGCCGAGCGCGGCGCCGGCTGCGATCCCGGCCAGCGCCACCCCGATCACCGCGGTCGTCGACTCCAGGGTGAGCCCGACGTAGGGCGCGACCAGTCGGGTCGCGAGGGTCTCGACCACGAGGATCGCCGCCCCCGAGACGACGACGGCGGTCCGGGCGATCGCGAGGCGCACCCCGCCATCATGGAGGTCCGCGCCGCGGCCCCGGACCGGTGGGGCCTGATCAGCCGGTCAGCCGGAGCACCAGCTTGCCGGTGTTCTCGCCGCGGAACAACCGCAGCAGCACGTCCGGGAAGTCGTCCACGGTGCCGTCGACGACGTCCTCCCGGCTGCGGATCCGGCCCTGCGCCAGCCAGCCGGACAGCTCGGCGGCGGCCTCGCCGTAGCGGTCGGTGTAGTCGAACACCACGAAGCCCTCCATCCGGGCCCGGTTGACCAGCAGGCTCATGTAGTTCGACGGCCCGGGCGGCGGCTCGGTCGCGTTGTAGGTGGAGATCGACCCGCAGATGACCACCCGGGCGCCGCGCCGCAGCCGGGTCAGCGCGGCGTCCAGGATCTCGCCGCCGACGTTGTCGAAGTACACGTCGAGGCCGTCCGGTGCGGCGCTGCGCAGCGCCTTCCGGACGTCCTCGGTGCGGTAGTCGATCGCGGCGTCGAAGCCGAGCTCGTCGACCAGCCAGGCGCACTTCTCCGGGCCGCCCGCGATGCCGACCACCCGGCAGCCCTTGATCTTCGCGAGCTGCCCGACGACGGAACCGACCGCGCCGGCCGCGCCGGACACGACGACGGTCTCGCCCTCGGCGAGCGCGCCGACGTCGAACAGCCCGAAGTACGCGGTCATCCCGGTCATGCCGAGCAGCGCCAGGTAGCGCTCCGGCGGCACGTCGCCGGTGGGGGCGACCTTCTGCAGCCCGGAGCCGTCGCTCTCGGCGTGGGACTGCACGCCGAAGATCCCGGTGACGACATCGCCGACGGCGAAGTCCGGGTGCTCGGACGCGACGACCTCGCCGAGCCCGAGCGCCCGCATGACCGCGCCGATCTCGACCGGCGGAACGTAGGACCGGCCGGCGTTCATCCAGCCGCGCATCGCCGGGTCCAGCGAGATGTGGCTGACCCGCACGACCAGCCGGCCCGGCCCGGGGACCGGGACCGGCTCGGTCGTGTGCTCCCAGACCTCCGGGCCCGGCGTACCGGTCGGCCGGTCCGCGAGCCGGACCTGGTGGTTGACCGTCGTGTTCCCCTCGGAGTCACCCATGAGTACGTTCTACTCCCCGGGGCGGCCGGGAGTCAGAGACCCAGGTGCCGCGCGATCAGCATCTTCTGCACCTCGGAGGTGCCCTCGCCGATCTCCAGGATCTTCGCGTCCCGGTAGAACCGCCCGACCGGGTACTCGTTCATGAAGCCGTAACCACCGAAGACCTGGGTGGCGGCGCGCGCGTTGTCCATCGCGGCGTTCGACGCGACCAGCTTCGCGATCGCCGCCTCGTGCTTGAACGGCTTGCCCTCCAGCATCAGCCGGGCGGCGTGCTGCCAGGCCAGCCGCGCGGTGTGCGCGCGCACCTCCATGTCGGCGATCGTGAACTGGATCGCCTGGTAGGAGCCGATGGTGTGGCCGAACGCCTCGCGCTCGCCCGCGTAGCGCAGCGACTCGTCGACGCAGCCCTGGGCCAGCCCGACCGACAGCGCGGCGATCGCGATCCGGCCCTCGTCCAGGATGGACAGGAACTGGGCGTAGCCGCGGCCCCGGTCGCCGAGCAGGTTCGCCTCCGGCACCCGGACGTCGTCGAAGAACAGCTCACGGGTGTCAGAGCAGTTCCAGCCGACCTTGGAGTACTTCTCGCTCACCGTGAACCCGGGCGTGCCGGCCGGGACCAGGATCGCCGAGATCTCCTTGCGGCCGTCCGGCTTCTCCCCGGTCACCGCGGTGACCGTGACGACCGAGGTGATGTCGGTGCCGGAGTTGGTGATGAAGCACTTCGAGCCGTTGATCACCCACTCGCCGCCGTCGAGGCGGGCGGTGGTGCGGGTGGCGCCGGCGTCCGAGCCGCCGCCCGGCTCGGTCAGCCCGAAGGCACCGAGCGCGCGGCCGGCGGCCAGGTCGGGCAGCCAGCGGGCCTTCTGCTCGTCGGTGCCGAACCGCATGATCGGCATCGCGCCCAGCCCGACGCCGGCCTCGACGGTGATCGCGACCGACGAGTCGACCCGGGCCAGCTCCTCCAGGGCCAGGCAGAGGGCGTAGTAGTCGCCGCCCTGGCCGCCGTACTCCTCGGTGACGGGCAGGCCGAACAGGCCCATCGCGCCCATCTTGGCGACGATGTCGTAAGGGAACTCCTCGCGGATGTAGAGGTCCCCGATCACCGGGGCGACCTCGGAGCGCGCGAACTCCTCGACGGCGGCGCGCAGCGCCTCGTACTCCTCCGCGGAGGTCTGCTCGGTGGTGGTCATGCCTGCTCCCCTTCGTTCTCGGGCTCGACCACGCACAGCACCGCGTCCTTGGCGACGGTGGCTCCGGGGCGTGCCCTCAGCTCGCGCACCGTCCCGTCGACCGAGGCGGTGAGCACGTGTTCCATCTTCATGGCCTCGACGACGACCAGCTTCTGACCGGCGGTGACGGTGTCGCCCTCGGCGACCTCGACGACGGTCACGGTGCCGGGCATCGGTGACACCACCGGCCCGCCCGCGGTGCCGCCCGCGGTGCGCGCGGCCTCCAGCGGCTCCTGCTCGCGCACCCCCCAGGTGCGGCCGTCCCGGGAGATCCAGACGATCCCGCCGGACACCTGGGCGATCCGGTAGCGGCGGGTGCGGCCGTCCTGGCTGTGCTCGACCACCCCCGGCGCGACGGCGACGGTGCGGCAGGGTGCGACCGGCACCTCGGGCAGGGCCAGGTCGAAGCCGGACGCCCGGCCGCGGACCCGGACCTCGACGGCGTCCGGGCCGTCGGTGACCAGCCGGCGCACCGTCCAGGCCGGCTCGCCGACCCGCCAGCCGCCGGGGATGTCGAACGGGTCGACGACGGCGCCGTCCGGTTCCAGCCCGAGCAGCGTGTTCCCGGCGACCGCGCCGAGCACGTCGGCGGGCACACCGGTGTCGGCGAGCGCGGCGCCGCGGCGGGCGATCAGGCCGGTGTCCAGCCGGCCGGCGCGGACGTCGTCGTCGGCGAGCAGCCGGCGCAGGAAGCCGATGTTGCTGTCCAGGCCGAGCAGCGTGGTGCCGCCCAGCGCGGCGTCGAGCCGGCGCAGCGCCTCGTCCCGGTCGGCGCCGTGCGCGATGACCTTGGCGAGCATCGGGTCGTAGTCCGAGCCGACGACGGTGCCGGTCTCGATCCCGGCGTCGACCCGCACGCCGGGCGGCGGGTCCCACTCCAGCACCGGCCCGCCGGACGGCAGGAAGCTGAGGGCGTCCCCGGACACGGCGGTGGCCTCGGCGTACACCCGGGCCTCGATCGCGTGCCCGGTGAGCACGACGTCGTCCTGGGTGATCGGCAGCGGCTCGCCGGCGGCGACCCGCAGCTGCAGCTCGACCAGGTCCAGGCCGGTGACCTCCTCGGTGACCGGGTGCTCGACCTGCAGCCGGGTGTTCATCTCCAGGAAGAAGAACTCTCCCGGGTTGTCGGAGCTGACGATGAACTCGACGGTGCCGGCGCCGGCGTAGCCGACCGCGCGGGCCGCCTCGCAGGCGGCGCGGCCCATCTCGGCGCGCTGCGCGGGGGTGAGCAGCGCCGACGGCGCCTCCTCGATGATCTTCTGGTGCCGCCGCTGCAGCGAGCACTCGCGCTCGCCGAGGTGCACGACGGTGCCGTGTGTGTCGGCCATCACCTGGATCTCGATGTGCCGCGGCGTGGTGACCAGCCGCTCGACGAGCAGCGTGTCGTCGCCGAAGGAGTTGCGGGCCTCGCGCCGGGCCCCGGCGATGGCGTCGGCGAGCCCGGCCTCGGCGTGCACCTCGCGCATGCCCTTGCCGCCGCCGCCGGCGGACGGCTTGAGCAGCACCGGGTAGCCGACCTCGGCGACCACCGCCCGCAGGTCCTCGTCGGACAACCCGGCGCCGTCCGAACCGGGCACCACCGGCACGCCGGCCTTGGCGACGGTCTGCTTGGCGCGGATCTTGTCGCCCATCGCGTCGATCGCCGACGACGGCGGGCCGACGAAGGCGATCCCGGCCGCCTCGCAGGCGGCGGCGAACGCGGTGTTCTCGGAGAGGAAGCCGTAGCCGGGATGGATCGCCTGCGCGCCGGTGGCCCGGGCGGCGCCGATCACGGCGTCGATCGACAGGTAGGACTCGGCGGCCGCGGCCGGGCCGATCCGGACGGCCTCGTCGGCGGCCCGGACGTGCGGAGCGGCGGCGTCGGCGTCGGAGTACACGGCGACGCTGCGCACCCCGAGCGCGCGCAGCGTGCGGATCACCCGGACCGCGATCTCGCCGCGGTTCGCGACGAGCACGGTGTCGAACATGCGGGACATGTCGGGCCTCACATCCGGAAGACGCCGAAGGCCGGATCAGCCAGCGGCGCGTTGGCGGCGACGGACAGGGACAGCCCGAGCACGGTGCGGGTGTCGGCGGGGTCGATCACGCCGTCGTCCCAGATCCGGGCGGTGGAGTAGTAGGGGTGCCCCTGGGTCTCGTACTGGGCCCGGATCGCGTCCGGATCGGCGTTGCCTACGGTCGTGAGCACCGTCGCGGCCTGCTCGCCGCCCATCACCGAGATCCGGGCGTTCGGCCACATGTACAGGAAGCGCGGCGAGTACGCGCGGCCGCACATCGCGTAGTTCCCGGCGCCGAACGAGCCGCCGATGACGACGGTCAGCTTCGGCACCCGGGTGGAGGCCACCGCGGTGACCATCTTCGCGCCGTTGCGCGCGATGCCGCCGGCCTCGTAGTCGCGGCCGACCATGAACCCGGAGATGTTCTGCAGGAACACCAGCGGAATGCCGCGCTGATCGGACAGCTCGACGAAGTGGGCGCCCTTCACCGCGGACTCGGAGAACAGGATCCCGTTGTTCGCGACGATCCCGACCGGGTGGCCGTGGATCCGGGCGAAGCCGGTGACCAGCGTCGTGCCGTACTCGGCCTTGAACTCGTGGAACCGGGAGCCGTCGACGACCCGGGCGATGACCTCGCGCACGTCGTAGGGGATCCGGGAGTCGGTCGGGACGGCGCCGTAGAGCCCGGCCGGGTCGACGGCGGGCGGCTCGGTGGGCGCGACGTCCCACGGCCGCGGCGCGCGCGGGCCGAGCGTCCCGACGATCGCGCGGACCCGGGCGAGCGCGTCCGCGTCGTCGTCGGCGAGATGGTCGGTGACCCCGGAGATCCGCGAGTGCAGCTCGCCGCCGCCGAGCTCCTCGGCGGTGACGACCTCGCCGGTCGCAGCCTTCACCAGCGGCGGGCCGCCGAGGAAGATCGTGCCCTGGTTCCGGACGATCACCGCCTCGTCGCTCATCGCCGGGACGTAGGCGCCGCCCGCGGTGCACGAGCCGAGCACCGCGGCGATCTGCGGGATGCCCTGGCCGGACATCTGGGCCTGGTTGTAGAAGATCCGCCCGAAGTGCTCGCGGTCCGGGAACACCTGGTCCTGCTCGGGCAGGTAGGCGCCGCCGGAGTCGACCAGGTAGATGCAGGGCAGCCGGTTGTGCAGCGCCACCTCCTGGGCACGGAGGTGCTTCTTGACGGTCATCGGGTAGTAGGTGCCGCCTTTTACCGTCGCATCGTTGGCGACGATCACGCACTCCCGGCCGGCCACCCGGCCGACACCGGTGATCACCCCGGCGCCGGGGGCCTGGCCGTCGTACATGCCGTGCGCGGCCATCGGGGACAGCTCGAGGAACGGCGACGACGGATCGACCAGCGAGTCCACCCGGTCGCGCGGCAGCAGCTTGCCGCGCTCGACGTGCCGGGCCCGCGACCGCTCCGGCCCGCCGAGCCGGGCGGTCGCCAGCGACGCGTTGAGGTCGGCCACCAGGTCGCGGTGCGCCGCCGCGTTCGCGGCGTACTGCTCGCCGGCCGGATCGACCGCGCTCCCCAGCCTCGGTGCCAGTTCCGGGACGACCATGCTCACCTCGCGCTCGAAGTTAACGAACACTAACAGGTTAGCGGTCGTTAACACCGGGCGTCCAGTCTCGTGCTCTCAGGCCGGTCACAGTCTCGGTCACTACGGTGGGACCCGTGCGCCTGCTACTGGTCGAGGACGAGAAGCCGCTCGCCGAGCTCGTCCGGCGCGGTCTGGCCGCCGAGGGGCACGAGGTGGAGGTCGCGCACGACGGCGACACCGGCCTGCGGTACGCGCTGTCCGGCCGGCACGACGTGATCGTGCTGGACATCATGCTCCCCGGCCTGTCCGGGTACCGGATCCTGCAGCACCTGCGCGACCGCGGCGTGTGGACGCCGGTGCTGATGCTCACCGCGAAGGACGGCGAGTACGACGAGGCCGACGCGTTCGATCTCGGCGCCGACGACTACCTGACCAAGCCGTTCTCGTTCGTCGTGCTGCTGGCCCGGCTGCGCGCGCTGCTGCGCCGCGCCGGGGAGGTCGCGCCGAGCGTGCTGCGGGTCGGTGACCTGTCGCTGGATCCCGGCACCCACCGGGTGCACCGGGGCGACGTCGAGATCTCGCTGACCCCGCGCGAGTTCGGCGTGCTGGAGCACCTGATGGCACACACCGGGCAGGTGGTCACGAAGACCGACATCCTGCGCTCGGTGTGGGACGCGCACTACGACGGTGAGGTCAACGTCGTCGAGGTCTACGTCGGGTACCTGCGCCGCAAGATCGACACCCCGTTCGGGACGCACAGCATCGAGACGCTGCGCGGGGTCGGCTACCGGATGTCCGAGCCGAGCCCGGCGCCGCCGCGCTGAGCCCGCGCCCGGCTGCGGCTCAGCGGGTGCGGTCGCCGGCCCGGCGGGGCGGGTCGCCCGGCTCGGCGGCCGGGCCGCCCCGGTACACCGGGATCGGCCGGGTGGCGTTCTCGTCGTAGGGGCTGGCGACGGTGTCCGGGCGGATCGGGACCTGCGTCGGCACGTGCACCGCAGGGGTGCCGTGGACGCCGTTCACCGGCGGCGGCCCCGGACGGACCCCGTTCCCCGGGCGGCGCTGCGGGCCCGGGTGCGTCCCGTTCACCGCAGGCTGCGGGCCGGTCCGTGCACCACCGGCCGCAGGGCACGGCCCGGACGGCCGGGCGGGCTCGTCCCACCACCCGGCCGAGGCCCCGACGCCGCGCGGCGGCGACGGGGCGGGCCCGGGCCGCGGTCCCGGATCGGTGATCGCCGGGTGCGATCCCGCGGGCACCGGCTCGGCACCGGACCGCCCCGCACCTGCGGGCTCGGCCGGGTCGGCGGCACCCTCGGCACCCTCGGCACCCTCGACAGGATCGGCGGGATCGGCGGCCGCGGCGTCGGCGACGGCCGGGACCGTCACCCGGAACCGGGCGCCGCCCAGATCCGGCGAGTCCAGCGCGGCGACGGTGCCGCCGTGCGCGGCGACCAGCTCGGACACGATCGACAGCCCGAGCCCGGAGCCGCCGTCACCGCGCGAGCGGGCCTCGTCCAGCCGCACGAACCGCTCGAACACCCGGCTGCGGTCGGCCTCGGGGACCCCGTTGCCGTCGTCGTCGACCTCGATCACCGCGACCCCGTCGGCGGCCCGCACCGACACCGCCACCGTCGACGCCGCGTGCCGCTTGGCGTTGTCCACCAGGTTCCGGACGATCCGCACCAGCTGGCCGCGGTCGCCGACCACCCGCACCGGCTCGGTCGTCACCCGCACCGCGACGGCGGCGTCGGCGGACGGCCGGACCCGCTCGGCCTCGGCGATCTCGTCCAGGTCGACCTCCTCGCGGCGGGGCGCGATGCCGCGCTCGTCGGCGCGGGCCAGGAACAGCAGGCCCTCGACCAGCCCGGTCAGCCGGGCCGTCTCGCCGCGCAGGGTGTCGACGGTGGCCCGGTCCGCGGAGTCCGCCGGCATCCCGGTGCCGAGCAGCTCCAACCCGGTCGACACGGTGGCCAGCGGGCTGCGCAGCTCGTGGCTGGCGTCCGCCACGAACCGCCGCTGGGTGGTCTGCGAGGACTCGATCCGGCCGAGCATCTGGTTCATCGTGCGGGCCAGGCGGCCGACCTCGTCCCGGGCCACCGGCTCGGGCACCCGCTGGGAGAGGTCCTTGTCGCCCATCCCGGCCACCCGGGTGCGCATCTGCTCGACCGGGCGCAGCGCCCGGCCGGCGAACAGGTAGGTGAAGTAGCCGGTGACCAGCACCAGGATCGGCACGCCGCCGAGGACCAGCCAGCCGACGGTCTCCACCGCCTGGTGCACCGGCCCGAGCTCCTGGGCGGCGTAGACGGTGATCGGCCTGCCCTGGGCGCGGGCGCCGATCCCGACGACCATCATCTCCTGGACCTCGACCTGGTCCCCGCCCGCGGTGTCCGGCCCGACCCGGACCTCGATCGGGACGTCGGTCTCGTAGCGCTTCTCGTCCGGCGCCAGCAGCCAGTCGACGATCGTAGGCTGGCCGTCCAGCGGGTCCGAGGAGCCGATGATCTGGACGTCCTCCTGGTCACCGTTGGACCCGACCATCCAGTCGGGGGCGTTGGTCTCGTCGCTGTAGGCGGTGACCACCTGGACGATGTCGGTGCGCTTGCCGGTCGCGTCGATCGCGTTGCGCTTCGCGTCGCCGGTGGCGGAGAAGTTCGCCTCGATCCGGTTCGCGAGCTGGTCGGCGTTCGCCTCCAGCGCACTGCGGGTGTTGCTCTTCAGCGTCTGGTCCAGCAGCAGGACCAGCGACAGTCCCGCGACGACGAGCACCACCGCGACCGCCGCCGCGGCGGCCAGCGCGGACGCCGCGCGCACGCCCGTGCGCTCGCGCAGCCGGCCGAGTGTGCCCATCACACCGACGAGGGTATCGGCGACCACCTGTGCGCCGACTGAGACGAGGCGCGCACCACCCGGCCACGTGGGTGAATGAACGTTAACCGGAGCGCTACGATCGGCCGATGGCCGCCCCGGACACCACCCCGACGCGGCGCGAGCAGATCCTCGCGGAGGCCGCGCGGCTGTTCGCCCGGCACGGCTTCCACGGGGTGAGCATCGCCGACCTGGGCGCGGCCGTCGGCGTCAGCGGACCGGCCCTCTACCGGCACTTCCCCGGCAAGGAGGCGCTGCTCGCCGAGATGCTCATCGGCATCAGCGAGCGGCTGCTCGACGGCGGGCGGGCCCGGGTGCACCACGACGACCCGCGGGACTCGCTGGAGGACCTGGTCGACTTCCACATCGGCTTCACCACCCGCGAGCCGGAGCTGATCGTGGTGCAGGACCGGGACCTGGCGAACCTGCCGGAGGACCCGCGGCGGACCGTGCGCCGGCTGCAGCGCACCTACGTCGAGCTGTGGGTGGACACCCTGCGCCGGGTGCACCCCGGCGTCCCGCCGGCCGACGCGCGCACCGTCGCGCACGGGGTGTTCGGGCTGCTCAACTCCACCCCGTACGCGCCGCAGGCGATCCAGGGCCCGGCCCGCGGGACCGACGCCCGGGTCGCGGTGCTGCGCCGGATGGCACTGGCCTGCCTGGACGCGGCCCCCGACTGAGCGCCCGCGCGGGCCGGTCCGAATCCGCACGGCGTCGCCGACGCAGAACACCCGGCCGGTGTGCAGCCGGGTCGCGTACAACTCGTTGTTGCCCCACAGCGAGCTGACCGGGCACCGCTACCGGATCCGCGTCCCGGCCGCGGCGAACACCCGGGACAGGTGCCGCACGCTGATCCCGGCCGCGGCGGCGACCTGCGGCGCGGACAGGCCCGGATCGGTCAGGTGCCGCTCGACGTAGGACTGCGAGAGGGCCCGGTGGGTGGCCGCGGCCAGTACCTCGGCGACCGGGTCGGCGCCCAGGGCGAAGCCGCGCAGGAACGGCCGGTCGGCGTCGCACATCAGCAGCTGGCCCGGCCGGACCGTCCGGACGCCGTCGTCGTCGTGGTAGAAGAACGCCTGGCCGGCCAGGCTGAAGAACAGCCCGGCCGGTGATGGTGCGGCAGCGCAGGCCGATGAGCGCGTCGGCGTTGTGGTCCTCCCACAGGGCCGGGCGGCGGTGCTCCGGCAGGCCGGCCGTGGAGAACTCGGCCGGCGCCCGAGGTGTGACCTCGGACATGCCGGGAGTGTAGCCGGGAGGCGGCCGGCCGTGACGATCACGAGCGTCCCGCGGCGACCGGCTCGCGGTGCGGTGCCGCCGCCGGGGGTGCACCGTCCCGCCGGGCCCGCCGGTCCGCCCGGCGGGTGCCGATCAGCAGCCGCAGCCCGTTCAGGCAGACCAGCAGGGTGGACAGCTCGTGCCCGGCGACGCCGACCACCAGCGGCAGCGTGCCGATCAGGTCCCAGGCCACCAGGACGACGATCACCGACGCGGCGAACGCCAGGTTCGCCCTGGCGATCCGGCGGGCCCGCCGGGCGAGCTCGACCAGCGGGGCGAGCGAGCCGAGCGGGTCCCGGGTGAGGACGCCGTCGGCCGCCTCCAGTGAGAGCGCCCCGGCACCCAGCGCCTCGTCCCCGGAACCGGAGCGGGCCGGGCCGCCGACGACCAGCCCGACGTCGGCGCCGGCCAGCAGCGGGGCGTCGTTGATCCCGTCGCCGACCGCCAGCACCCGGCGGCCGGCCGCCTGCCGCTCCCGCAGCACGGCCACCTTGTCCGCCGGGAGCAGCCCGGCCCGCAGCCGGGTCAGGCCGAGCCGCCCGGCGAGCACCCGGGCCGGGGCGGGCGCGTCGCCGGTCAGCACCTCGGGCTCGCCGACGGTCCGGCGCAGCGCGTCCAGTGCCTCCCCGGCGCCGGGTCGCGGCTCGTCGGACAGTCCGAGCACGCCGGCCGGTTCGCCGTCGGCGAGCACGACGACCGCGGTCCGGCCGTCCCGCTGCAGCTCGCCGACCAGGTCGTCGAGCACCGGATGCGGCCGGCCCGCGAGCTCGGGCCGCCCGACGGCGACCTCGGTCCCGCCGACCGTGGCGCGCACGCCCTCGCCGGGGACGGCGGCGAAATCCGACGTCTCGGGCAGGTCGAGGCCGCGGTCCAGGGCGTGCCGGCGCACGGCGCGGCCGAGCACGTGCTCGCTGCCCGCCTCGGCGGCCGCGGCCAGCGCCAGCACCCCGTCCGCGGTGCGCCCGCCGAGCGGGGTCACCGCCACCACCCGCGGGCGGCCGGAGGTGAGGGTGCCGGTCTTGTCCAGCACCACCGCGTCCACCTCGGCGAGCGCCTCCAGCACCGTGACGTCCTTGACCAGCGTCCCGCGGCGACCGGCGACCGCGATCGCGGCGAGCAGCGCCGGCATCGTGGCGAGCACGATCGCGCACGGCGAGGCGACGATCATGAACACGATCGCCCGCAGCAGCGTCTCGGAGAACCCGGCGCCGAGCAGCAGCGGCACCGTCAACAGCAGCACCGTCGCCGCGACGACGAGCACCGAGTAGCGCTGCTCCACCCGCTCGATGAACAGCTGTCGGTCGGCCTTGGTCTCGGCCGCCCGCTCGACCTGCGCGGCGACCCCGGCGACGACGGTGTCCGCGGCGTCGCGCAGCACCCGGACCCGCAGCATGCCGGTCCCGTTGACGGTCCCGGCGAGCACGTCGTCGCCGGGGGTGGTGCGGACCGGCACCGGCTCACCGGTCAGGCCGGCGGCGTCCACCTCGGACACGCCGTCGAGCACCCGGCCGTCGCCCGGGATCCGCTCGCCGGGCCGGACGACGACGGTCGCCCCGGCGACCAGCTCGGCCGCCGGGACCTGCCGCTCGGTGCCGTCCCGATCGACCAGGGTGGCCGTCTCCGGCGCGAGATCGAGCAGCGCCGCGATCCCGGCCCGGGTGCGGGCGGTCATCACCGACTCCAGGGCGCCGGAGGTCGCGAAGATGACGATCAGCAGGCCGCCGTCGAACCAGTGCCCGATCGACGCTGCCGCGACCGCCGCGACGACCATCAGCAGGTCCACGTCGAGCCGCCGCTCCGCCAGCGCCCGGATGCCCTCGACCGCGGGCCCCCAGCCGCCGAGCGTGTAACAGGCGAGGTAGGCCGCGGTCACCAGCTGACCGGGGGCGCCCCCGAGATCGAGCCCGACGGCGAGCAGGAAGGCGACGAGTGCGGCCCCGGCCCAGCGGACCTCCGGGAGCGTGAGCGCGGTTCGCATGACAGGCACCATACCTGCGCATTCACGAAGATACGAAGGCAGCTGAAAAAGTAGCTGCATCGCCGGACCATCCGCGCAGTTCCGCAGGTATCCTCGGACCCGTGCACGAGTCGATCCCGGGCTTCGCGATGCCGGCCGACGGCGAGGTCCGCCGGGCGGCGGACTCGTTGCGGATGCTCGCCGACCCGACCCGGATCAAGATCCTCTGGGCGCTGCTGCAGGGCGAGTCGTCGGTCGCCTGCCTGGCCGACCTGGTCGGCGCCGCGCCGACGGCGGTGAGCCAGCACCTGGCCAAGCTGCGATTGGCCGGACTGGTGGAGAACCGGCGCGAGGGGACCTACGTCTACTACACGGTCGAGGACCCGACCGTGCGCGCGGTGCTGGAACGTGTCCTGCACCACCAACCCGCCGGGAGCTGAGCCCGGGCGGGAATGCCACGGCGCGCAGCCGGGTAGTACTCCCACGTAATCAGTTGTGCGCAATCGATCAACGGAGGAGTCACCATGCCCCAGCTCAGCATCGGTACCGAGAACGGCAGCCCGGTCGAGCTGCACTACACCGACCAGGGCTCCGGCGCCCCGGTCGTCCTGATCCACGGCTGGCCGCTGTCCGGCCGGTCCTGGGAGAAGCAGGTCCCGGCGCTGGTCGAGGCAGGCCATCGGGTCGTCACCTACGACCGGCGCGGGTTCGGCGAGTCCTCCCAGCCGTGGGACGGCTACGACTACGACACCTTCGCCGACGACCTGCACGCGCTGCTGGTGCACCTCGACCTGCGCGACGCCACGCTCGTCGGGTTCTCCATGGGTGGCGGCGAGGTCGTCCGCTACGTCTCCCGGCACGGCACCGACCGTGTCGCGAAGGCCGTGCTGGCCGGCGCCGTACCGCCCTACCTGTACAAGTCGGACGACAACCCGGACGGCGGGCTCGACGACGCCACCATCGAGCAGTTCCAGGCCGGCGTTACCGGCGACCGGATCGCCTTCCTGGACGGGTTCACCACGAACTTCTTCAGCGCAGGCGGCGAGCTGCTGGTCAGCGAGCCGAACCGGCTCTACCACCGGTCCATCGCCGAGTTCGCCTCGCCGAAGGGCACCCTGGACTGCATCACCGCGTTCGGTCGCACCGATCTCCGCGGCGACGTGGCCGCGGTGTCCGAGGCCGGCATCCCGACCCTGGTCATCCACGGCGACTCGGACGCGATCGTCCCGTTCGAGGTGTCCGGCAAGCGGGCCCACGAGTCGATCGAGGGCTCCCAGCTGGTGCTGGTCGAGGGCGGCCCGCACGGGTTCAACGCCACGCACGCCGACGAGTTCAACGCCGCACTGCTGAAGTTCCTGGCCTGATCCGCGCACCGTGGGGGCGGGGCCACCGGTGGCCCCGGTGGCCCCCACGGACCGGCGCTCAGCCCAGCGCGGCCACCGCGCGCCGCGCCGCGGCCGGATCGGCCGCCGCGCACGCCGCGCGGGCCCGGTCCGCGCACTGCGCCGCGGTCAGCCCGCCCAGCCGGGCGCCCACCGCGGCGAGCGCGGCGGGCCCGGCCGACAGGCTCGCCACCCCCAGGCCGACCAGCACCGGGGCCAGCTCCGGATCGGCCGCGGCCTCGCCGCAGACGCCGACCGGGGTACCGGTGCGCGCCGACGCCTCGCCGAGCTGCCCGAGCAGACGCAGCAGCGCGGGCTGCCAGGGATCGTTCAGAGCGGCGACCGGGCCGGACTGGCGGTCCGCCGCGAACAGGTACTGGGCCAGGTCGTTGGTGCCCACCGACACGAAGTCGACCTCGGCCATGATCTCGTCGGCGGTCAGCACCGCCGCCGGGACCTCGATCATCACCCCGGCCGAGCCGATACCGTGCTCCCGGCAGCGCTGCACGAACCAGCGCGCCTCCTCCGCGGTGGCGACCATCGGCGCCATCACCTTCAGCTCGGCGCCGGTCTCCGCGGCCGCCGCGGCCAGCGCCGTCAGCTGGCGGTCGAGCACCCCCGCACCGACGCCCGGCACCCGGGCGATCCGCAGCCCGCGCACCCCCAGCGCCGGGTTCGGCTCGCCGGCCAGGGACAGGAACGGCAGCGGCTTGTCCGCGCCGGCGTCCAGCGTCCTGGCGGTGACCGGCCTGCCGGCGAACGCGGCCAGCACCGCGGTGTAGACCTCGCGCTGCCGCGCCGCCGACGGCTCCTCGGTCGCGGAGAGGAACGCCAGCTCGGTCCGGAACAGGCCGACGCCCTCGGCGCCGGCCGCCGCCGCGGCGGCCGCGCCCGGCCCGTCCCCGACGTTGGCCAGCAGCGGCACCGCCCGTCCGTCGGCGGTCCGCCCGGTGCCGTCCCAGCCGGCAGCGACCGGCGCCGCCGCCGCGAACGCCGCCGCCTCGTCGAGCGTGCCGACCTCGCGGACCTCGCCGGTGCCGCCGTCCACGGTGATCGCGGCGCCGTCGGCCAGCCCCGGCGCGCCCGCGCACCCGACCACGGCCGGGATGCCCAGCGCCCTGGCCAGGATCGCGGTGTGGCTGGTCGGGCCGCCCTGCTCGGTGACCAGGGCGAGCGCGACGCCCGGCCGCAGGCCCGCGGTGTCGGCCGGGGCGAGGTCGGTGGCGACCAGCACGGCGGGCGCGTCCAGGTCGGCGACGCCCGGCGCGGGGAGCCCGAGCAGCTCGGCGACGATCCGGTCCCGCACGTCGCGGATGTCGGTGGCGCGCTCGGCCAGGTACCCGCCCATCGAGGCGAGCATCTCGGCGAACCCGTTCGCCGCCTCCCACACCGCGCGCGCGGCCGGCCGGCCGCCGCCGGTGACCAGCTCCTGCGCGTTCTCCAGCAGGGTCGGATCGCCGACCATCGTCACGGTCGCCTCCAGCACCTCCCGCGCATCGCCGGAGACGGTCGCGGCGCGCGCGGTCAGCCGCTGCGACACCACCTCGACGGCGGGCCCGATCCGGGCCGCCTCGGCGGCCGGGTCCGCGGGCGCGGGCCCGGCGGCCGGCTCGCCCGGCGGCTCGGCGACGCGCACGACGCGACCGCCGGCGCGCCCCGGGCTCGCGGGGATTCCGTTCAGCGTGCTCAGTACCGGCATGGAGGGCTCCCGTGGGTGACGTCGACGTGACCCGTTGACAAACACAGTAAAACCCACATACTCAGACACAAGCAAGCATCGAAGCGGGAGCGAACAAAGATGTACGCAGCGGAGCGTCAGCAGTGGCTGCTCGACCGGACCCGGGCCCGGGGCCGGATCGACGTGGCCGCCACCGCCGAGGAGCTCGATGTCACCCCCGAGACGATCCGCCGCGACCTGGGCGCCCTCGAGCGCCAGGGGCTGGTCCGCCGGGTGCACGGCGGCGCGATCCCGGCCGACCTGCTGAGCTTCGAGCCCGGGGTCACCCAGCGCGACACCCAGGCCGGCGCCGAGAAGGAACGGATCGCCAAGGCCGCGCTCGCCGAGCTGGGCGCCGCCGCCACCGTGCTGCTCGACGCGGGCACCACCACCGCCCGGCTGGCCGGCACGCTCCCGCGCGACCGGGACGTCACCGTCGTCACCAACTCGCTGCCGATCGCGTCCACCCTGGCCGGTCGGCCGAACGTGACGCTGCGGCTGCTCGGCGGCCGGGTCCGCGGCACCACGCTGGCCACCGTCGACGACTGGGCCACCGGCGCGCTCGCCGGGCTCACCGTCGACGTCGCCTTCCTCGGCACCAACGGCTTCTCCACCGGGCGCGGCCTCACCACCCCGGATCCGGACGAGGGCGCCACCAAGCGGGCGATGATCCGCGCCGCCCGCCGCAGCGTCGTCCTGGCCGACGCGAGCAAGTTCGGCGCCGACCAGTTCGTGCGGTTCGGCACCCTCGCCGAGATCGACACGCTGATCACCGACACCGGCCTCGACCCGGCCGACGCCGCCGCCGTCGAGGCCGCCGGACCGAAGGTCGTGCGCGCGTGAGACCCCTGACCCCGCTGTTCGTCACCGTCACCCCGAACCCGAGCCTGGACCGCACCGTCGAGCTGGGGCACCTGCACCGGGGCGGGGTGCACCGGGCCACCGCGGTCCGGGTCGATCCGGGCGGCAAGGGCGTGAACGTCGCCAGGGCGCTGGCCGCCGCCGGGCACCGCGCCGTCGCGCTGCTGCCGACCGGGATGGCCCCCGGCGAGCGGCTGGCCGCGCTGCTGGAACCGACCGACGTCACCACGGTGACCGTGCCGATCGCCGGGGCCACCCGGGTGAACATCACCCTGGCCGAGCCGGACGGCGTCACCACCAAGATCAACGAGCCGGGTCCGGTGCTGAGCCCTGACGAGGCCGAGGCGCTGGCCGCGCGGGCCCGGGCCCTGTGCGCCGAGGCCGGCTGGCTGGTCGGCTGCGGCTCGCTGCCCGGCGGCGTCGCGGACGACTTCCTGGCCCGGCTGGTCCGGCGCTGCCGCCGGCCCGGCCTGCGGATCGCGATCGACACCTCCGGCGCCCCGCTGCAGCACGCGGTGGCCGCCGCACCCGATCTCGTGAAACCCAACCACGCCGAGCTGGCCGAGCTCGTCGGGCGCCCGCTGGGCAGCCTCGGCGACGTGCTCGTGGCCGCCCGCGAGCTGCGCGCCCGCGGGATCGGCGCGGTCCTGGTCAGCCTGGGCGCCGGTGGCGCCCTGCTGGTCGACCGGTCCGGCGAGTACCACGCCCGGACCCCTCCGATCACCGTGCGCAGCACGGTCGGCGCCGGCGACTCCACCCTGGCCGGGTTCCTGGCCGCGGGCGGGGAGGGACCGGACGCCCTGCGGCACGCCGTCGCGCACGGCGCGGCCGCCTGCCGGCTGCCCGGCTCCGCCGCGCCCGGCCCGTCCGACATCCGCATCGACGACGTCGAACTGGCACCCACGCCGGACGTCACCCTCGCCCTCACCGGAGATGCCGCATGAGCACACTGATCACCGCCGATCTGGTCGACCTCGACGTGCCGTCCACCGACCGCACCACCACCGTCGCCGCGCTGGCACAGCGGCTGCGGGACGCCGGCCGGGTGACCGACCTGGACACCTTCCTCGCCGACGTCGAGGCCCGCGAGGCGCAGATGCCGACCGGCCTGGAGGGCGGGATCGGCATCCCGCACTGCCGGTCGGCCGCCGTCACCGAGCCCAGCCTGGCGTTCGGCCGCAGCGCGGGCGGCGTCGACTTCGGCGCCGAGGACGGCCCGGCCACCCTGATCTTCATGATCGCCGCCCCGGAGGGCGGGAGCACCGACCACATGACCGTGCTGGCGGCGCTCGCCCGCCGGCTGGTCCGCGCGTCCTTCAAGAACGAACTGCTCGGCGCCACCGACCCGGCGGCCGTCGCGTCCTTCATCCAGCAGGAGGTGGGAGCATGAGGCTCCTCGCCGTCACCGCGTGCCCGACCGGCATCGCGCACACCTACATGGCCGCCGAGGCCCTCGAGGTCGCCGCCGAGGAGGCCGGCCACGAGATGGTCGTGGAGACCCAGGGCTCCGCGGGCTCCACCCCGTTCACCGCGGAGCAGATCGCCGGGGCCGACGCGATCATCCTGGCCGCCGACGTCGAGGTCCGCGACAAGGACCGCTTCGTGCACCTGCCGACCGTCACCAGCCCGGTGAAGAAGGCCATCGGCGGCGCCCCGGCGCTGATCGAGCAGGCGGTGGCCGCGGCCGCCGCGCGGCCCGCGGGCGGATCCGCCCCGGTCGCGGCGGCCGGGGCGGAGATGGACGTCAAACAGTTCGGCACCGGTTTCGGCGCCCGGCTGCGCGGCTGGCTGATGACCGGCGTCTCCTACATCATCCCGTTCGTCGCCGCGGGCGGGCTGCTGATCGCGCTGGGCTTCGCGCTCGGCGGGTACCAGATCACCGAGGCCCCGGACATCGTCTCGATCGGCGACGACAACGTCTCCACGCTGAGCTTCGATCCGGGCTCGCTCACCTCGTGGGCCGCGCTGTCGTTCCAGATCGGCGCGCTCGCGTTCGGCTTCCTGGTCCCGGTGCTCGCCGGGTTCATCGCCTACGCGATGGCCGACCGGCCCGCGCTGGTGCCCGGCTTCGTCGGCGGCATGATCGCCGTGCAGACCGGGGCCGGCTTCCTCGGCGGCCTGGTCGCCGGCCTGCTCGCCGGTGCGGTGATCATGGGCCTGAAGCGCTGGCAGCCGCCGCGCGCGCTGGCCGGGATCATGCCGGTGCTGGTGCTCCCGCTGATCGGCACGGCCGTCGTCGGCACGGTGATGTTCCTGGTCGTCGGCCAGCCGCTGGCCGCGGCCACCACCGGCCTGACCGAGTGGCTCAACGGCCTGTCCGGCACCAACGCGCTGCTGCTCGGCGCGCTGCTCGGCCTGATGATGGCCTTCGACATGGGCGGGCCGGTCAACAAGGCCGCCTACGCCTTCGCCGTCGCCGGCCTGTCCACCGGCTCGGACACGGCGCTGATGATCATGGCCGCGGTGATGGCCGCCGGGATGGTCCCGCCGCTCGCGCTGGCGCTCGCCACGGTCGTCCGCAAGGGCCTGTTCAGCAAGGCCGAGCAGGAGAACGGCCGGGCCGCCTGGCTGCTCGGCGCCTCCTTCATCACCGAGGGCGCGATCCCGTTCGCCGCCGCCGATCCGCTGCGGGTGATCCCGTCGATCATGGCGGGCTCCGCGGTCGCCGGGTCGCTGTCGATGGCCTTCGGCTCGACGCTGCGGGCCCCGCACGGCGGCGTGTTCGTGGTGCCGCTGATCGGCAACCCGTTCGCCTACCTGCTGGCGATCATCGCGGGCACCCTGGTCTCCGCCGCACTGGTGATCGGCCTGAAGTCCGCCCGCCGCACCCCGGCCGCCGAGAGCGCCACCACCGCGACCGCGTCGCCCGCGGCCGCACCGGTCGCCGGCTGAACCGTCACGACCACGAGAGAGGGAACCGACATGGCCGAGCGCCGCGTGAAGGTCGGATCGTCCGTGGGGCTGCACGCCCGCCCCGCCAACCTGTTCTGCTCCGCCGCGAAGCAGCAGCCCGCGAAGGTCACCATCGGCACCGCCGACGGCGAGCGCGGCCCGGTGGACGCCGCGTCCATCCTGTCCGTGATGGGCCTGGGCGTGCGGTCCGGTGAGGAGGTCGTGCTCACCTCCTCCGACGACGCCGACGGCGAGACCGCCGTCGCCGCGCTGGCCGAACTACTGGCCCGGGACCTCGACGCCACCCCGGCCTGAGACCGGCCGGAGTGTTTCCCGGCGGTTAAGACCCGGGTGTCGGGATGGCAGGCCCGTCCGGGGCGGGGGGACGATGCCGGTGATCCTCCGGCACCCGCCGGCCCCGGCCGCCACTCGGCCAGCACCCGCGGCACCCCGCGGAGAACGGAGCAGCCCGTGACCCGGACCGTGCCCGACACCGACGACGACACCGTGGGCACCGGGCCCGCACCCGACTCACTGGCCGCCCACTCCGGCGTGGTCAGCGAATCGGAGCACCGCGCGTTGCGGGCCGACATCCGGCGGCTGTCCACGATGCTCGGCCGGACCCTGTCCGACGAGGCGGGCCCCGAGGTCCTGGAGCTCGTCGAGAAGGTGCGGCACGGCGCCCGCGGTGCCACCGGCCCGGACACCGTCGCCGCCCTGCTCGACGGCATCGACACCGGCACCGCGGTGCTGCTCGCCCGGGCGTTCTCCCAGTACTTCCAGCTCGCCAACGTGGCCGAGCAGCTGCACCGCTCGCGCGAGCTGCGCGAGCTGCGCCCGCCGGACCAGCGGCCGCTGCGCACCGTGCTGCGCAGGCTCGCCGCCGAGGCCGACCCGGACGAGGTCGCCGACGTGCTGGCCCGCGCCGAGCTGCGCCCGGTGTTCACCGCGCACCCCACCGAGTCCACCCGGCAGTCGGTGCTCGGGATCCTGCGGCGGGTGGTGGACGCGCTGGACCGCGGCGCCGGCGACCACGAGCTCGCCGCGCTGGTCGACCTGCTGTGGCAGACCGACGACATCCGGCCCGGCAAGCCGATGGTGATCGACGAGGCGCGCAACATCGCCTGGTTCGCCGCCCGGCTCGGCGAGCGCACCGTGCCCGACCTGCTCGACGAGTTCTCGCACGAGGCCGCCGACGCGGGCCTGGAGGTCCCGGCCGACGCCCGCCCGCTGGTGCTGGGATCCTGGGTCGGCGGCGACCGGGACGGCAACCCGAACGTCACCCCGGCCGTCACCCGGGAGGTGCTGGAGCTCAACGCCGACCGCGCCTTGCGCATCCACGCCGAGCAGGTCGAGCAGCTCATCCAGGAGCTGTCGGTGTCCACCCGGGTGATGGGGGTCGCCGAGGAGCTGCGCGGCTCGCTGGCCCGCGACCGGCGCGCCCTGCCCGCCGTGCACGACCGGTTCATCCGGCTCAACGCGCACGAGCCGTACCGGCTCAAGCTCTCCTACGTCGCGGCCCGGCTGGAGAACACCCGCCGCCGGATCGCCACCCGGGCCGAGCACCGGCCGGGCATCGACTATCTCGGCTCGGCCGGCTACCTGGAGGACCTGCTCGTCGTCGACCGGTCGCTGCGCGGCCACCACGGCGCCCGGATCGCCGACGGCACCCTGGCCAGGGCGATCCGCTCGGCCCGGGCACTCGGCCTGCACCTGGTGGAGCTCGACGTCCGCGAGCACGCGCAGCGCCACCACGACGCGCTCGGCGCGATCTTCGACGAGCTCGGCGAGCTGGCGAAGCCCTACGCCGAGCTGACCCGCGACGAGCGCCGCGAGCTGCTCTCCCGCGAGCTGCGCAGCAAGCGCCCGCTGTTCCGCAGGCACTACGGCGTCCCGGAGGCCGCCGCCGGGGTGCTCGACCTGTTCGACACGGTGCACGCCCTGCAGCACGAGTTCGGCGACGACGTGGTGCGCACCTACATCGTGTCGATGGCACAGGACGTCGACGACCTGCTCGCCGTCGCCGTGCTCGCCCGCGAGGCCTACATGGTCGAGGTCGGCGACGATCCGCGGTCGTCGCTGGACCTGGTGCCGCTGTTCGAGACCGTCGAGGAGCTGTCGAAGGCCGGCGAGCTGCTGGAGGGGCTGCTCGCCGATCCCGGCTACCGCCAGCAGGTCCGCAACCGCGGTGACCTGCAGGAGATCATGCTGGGCTACTCCGACTCCAACAAGGGAGCCGGGATCACCGCGTCCCAGTGGCAGATCCACCGGGCCCAGCGCCAGCTGCGCGACGTCGCCGCCGAGCACGGCGTGCGGCTGCGGCTGTTCCACGGCCGCGGCGGTTCGGTCGGCCGCGGCGGCGGCCCGGCCGGGGAGGCGATCGCCTCGGCGCCGTTCGGGTCGGTGGACGCCACGATGAAGCTCACCGAGCAGGGCGAGGTCATCTCCGACAAGTACTCGCTGCCCAGCCTCGCGCACGACAACCTGGAGATCCTGCTCGCCGCCATGCTGGACGCCTCGCTGCTGCACCAGGCGTCCCGCTGGCCCGCCGACACGCTGGCCCGCTGGGACGAGGTGATGGACTGCGTCTCCACCGCGGCCACCGAGACCTACCGCAGGCTGGTCGGCGACGAGGGGCTGCCCGAGTTCTTCACCTCGGCCACCCCGGTCGACGAGCTGGGCCGGCTCAACGTCGGGTCCCGGCCGGCGAAGCGCCCGGGGAAGGGCGCCCCCACGCTGGACGACCTGCGCGCCATCCCGTGGGTGTTCGGCTGGACGCAGACCCGGATGGTCGTCCCCGGCTGGTTCGGCCTGGGCAGCGGGCTGCGCGCCGCCCGGGAGGCCGGGTACGCCGAGGACCTGGCCGGGATGCGCGAGTGGGCGTTCTTCCGGAACCTGATCGGCAACGTCGAGATGACGCTGGCCAAGACCGACCTGCGGATCGCCTCGAACTACGTCTCCACCCTGGTCGACCCGGCCCGGCAGGAACTGTTCGGGCAGATCCGCGACGAGCACGAGCTGACCCGCCGGGAGCTGCTCGCGGTGACCGGCGAGTCGCAGCTGCTGGCCCGGCATCCGGTGCTGCGGAACACCCTGTCGGTACGCAACGCCTACCTCGAACCCCTGCACCACCTGCAGGTCGAGCTGCTGGCGCAGCGCCGCGCGGCGGGCGACGAGCCGGACCCGGACCTGGAGCGGGCACTGCTGCTCACCGTGAACGGGATCGCAGCAGGCATGAAGAACACCGGATGACGGGTAGGAACAGGATGTGCGCGACCACGAGGACATCCAGAACACGCCCGGCCCGGCCCGGCCGGCGACCCGGCAGGTCGTCGCCTGGACGCTGATCCTGGCGCTGCTGCTCGCCGCGCCGCTCAGCTACCTGGCCGGCTCCGCCGGTGGCGGCCGGATGCTGGCCGTGCTGCTGGTGGTGGTGACCCTGGTCGGCGGGCTGGTACTGCTGCTGCGCCGGCGGTGACCCGGTGCAGTACAGGCATGCCGGTCCCGCCGACCACGGCGCGCTGGACGCGGTGCTGGTCTCCGCCCCCGGACGGCCGACCCTGCCGGTCCGGCTGACCGTCGAGCTGTTCGGCCGGGCCCGGTCGCACCTGGCCCGGCCGGACCGGGTCTCCGTGTGGGACCCGTGCTGCGGGGCGGGCGTCACGCTCACCGTGCTCGGCCTGCTCGCCGGCGGGATCACCGCGCTCACCGGCACCGACGCCGATCCGGCGCCGCTGGAGCTGGCCCGGCGCAACCTGGGGCTGCTCTCGGCGGGGGGCCTGGACGCCCGGGCCGCGGAGCTGGACGCGCTCGCCGCCCGGCACGGCAAGCCGGCCTACGCCGGGGCGGCCGCGCAGGCGCGGGCACTGGTCCCGATCGGGCGTCCCGCCTGGTCGGTCAGGGTGGCGGACGCGCTGGACCGGGAGCGGACCCGGGCGGCGCTACGCGACCGGGCGCCGGACGTGGTGCTGGCGGATCTGCCCCACGGCAGGCAGACCTCCTGGGCCCCGGCGGACGACGGCGCCCCGACCGGCCCCGGCGCGTTCCTGACCGCGGTGGGATCGGTGCTCGATCCGGGCGCGGTCGTGGTCGCCGTGGACCGGGGCCGCACGGTGCCGGTGCCCCCGGGCGTCCGCCCGCTGGAGCGACTGCGGATCGGGCACCGCGCGGCGGTGCTGCTGCGCGCCGGTCAGCTGCACTGATCGAGGCTCACAGCAGGGCGTAGGCCGCCAGCAGCTGGTCCCGCGCGGTCACCAGGTAGCGGGCCAGCTCGTCGGCGGCCCGCTCGGTCCGGCCGGCGGTGAGCAGCGCGGCGATCTCGCCGTTGCGGGCCAGGTACGGCTCGTGGAACTCGCGCACCTGCGGCATCCGCTGGAAGACCAGCCGCATCTCGGCCAGCAGCCGTCCCATCTCGCGTTCCAGCCGGGGGCTGCCGCCGAGTGCGACGACGTCGCGGTGGAAGTGCTGGTTCGCGTCGGCGACCCCGGTCCAGTCCTCGGCCTCGGCGGCCGCGCGGCCACGGTCGTAGGCGGCCCGGACGGCGGACAGCGCCACCGGGTCGGTGGCGAGCAGGCCGTACCGGACGGCGCCCGGCTCGATCACCAGGCGGGCCGAGTAGACGTCGCGGATGTCGTCGATCCCCGGCTGGGCGACGAACACGCCGCGGTTCGGGATCCGGACCAGCACCCGTTCGGCGACCAGCTGGGACAGCGCCTCGCGGATGGTGTTGCGGGAGACCTGCAGCGCGTCGGAGAGCGCCTGCTCGGGGAGCCGGGCGCCGACCCGCAGCCGGGCCTCGGCGACCTCGATCCGGATCCGGTCGGCGACCCGCTCGGACGCGGGCACCACGACCGTGCGGGACGCGGACAGCGAGGCCAGCGCGTCCTGCACGGAGGTGTTCACGTCACTCACGAAACCAGATCCTAACGAGGAACGCCCCCACCCGGGATTGCAGGATCGTAGGACAATCCGCCACACTCTTCCGACCTGCAGCGCTCGACGACCGCTACCCCGGGAGGCAGCGATGAGCGACGACACGGCCAGGCCGACGAGAACCGCGACCAGGACGGCCCTGTTCGGAGCGATGTTCCTGATGGCCACCAGCGCCATCGGCCCCGGGTTCATCACCCAGACCACGACCTTCACCGCCCAGCTCGGCGCGGCGTTCGCGTTCGCCATCCTGGTGTCGATCCTGGTCGACATCGCGATCCAGATGAACGTCTGGCGGGTGGTCGGCGTCTCCGGGCTGCGCGCCCACGAGCTGGCCAACAAGGTCGCGCCGGGCGCGGGCTGGTTGCTGACCGCGCTCGTCGTGGTGGGCGGGCTGGTGTTCAACATCGGCAACGTCGCGGGCGCCGGTCTCGGCCTGAACGCGATGCTCGGCCTGGAGCCGGCCATCGGCGGAGCGCTGTCCGCGCTGCTGGCGATCGGCATCTTCACGGTCCGCTGGGCCGGGATGGCGCTGGACCGGATCGTCGTCCTGCTCGGCATCCTGATGATCGGCCTGACCGCCTACGTCGCGGTCGTGTCCGGCCCACCGGTCGGCGAGGCGCTGCGGCAGACCGTGCTGCCGGACGAGATCAGCTGGCTGGCGATCACCACCCTGATCGGCGGCACCGTCGGCGGGTACATCACCTACGCGGGCGCGCACCGGATGCTCGACTCCGGCCTGTCCGGGCCGGAGAACGCCGGGCGGGTCGCGGTCAGCTCGGTGCAGGGGATCCTGATCACCGGCGTGATGCGGGTGCTGCTGTTCCTGGCGGTGCTCGGCGTCGTCACCGCCGGGGTGGACCTGACCGGCAGCGACAACCCGGCGGCGGCCGCGTTCGCCGCCGCGGCCGGCGAGATCGGGCTGCGCCTGTTCGGCGTGATCCTCTGGGCCGCCGCGATCACCTCGGTGATCGGCGCCGCCTACACCTCGGTGTCCTTCCTGACCTCGCGCAGCACCCCCGAGCGCACCACCCGGCTGCTGACCGTCGGGTTCATCGTGCTCAGCACGGCGGTCTTCCTGGTCGCCGGCGCCGCCCCGGTCACCCTGCTGATCTTCGCCGGGGCCTTCAACGGGCTGATCCTGCCGATCGGGTTCACCATCCTGCTGTGGGTCGCCTGGCGGCGGCGCGACCTGCTCGGCGGCTACCACTACCCGCGCTGGCTGCTGGCGGCCGGTTTCCTCGGCTGGCTGGTCACCCTGTTCGTCGGGTACCAGTTCGTCGCCGAGAACATCGGGAAGCTGTTCGCATGACACCGCACATCGATCTCAACGCCGATCTCGGCGAGTCCTTCGGCCAGTGGGTGCTCGGCGACGACGACGCCATGCTCGGCCTGGTCAGCTCGGCGAACGTCGCCTGCGGGTTCCACGCCGGCGATCCGTCCACGCTGCGCACGACGACCACCCGGGCCGCCGCCGCCGGCGTCACCGTCGGCGCCCAGGTGTCGTACCCGGACCTGCGCGGCTTCGGCCGCCGGTTCCTCGACATCGAGCCCGCCGCGCTCACCGACGACGTGATCTACCAGATCGGCGCGCTGGACGGGCTGTGCCGGGTCGCCGGGAGCCGGGTTCGCTACGTCAAGCCGCACGGGGCGCTCTACAACGCGACCCGCACGCACACCGGGCAGGCCCGGGCGGTCGTCGACGCGGCCCGCGCCTACGACCCGTCGCTGCCGGTGCTCGGGTTGCCCGGCTCGGAGCTGCTGGCCGAGGCGGAGCGGGCCGGGCTGCGGCCGGTGACCGAGTTCTTCGTCGACCGCGGCTACACCGCCGAGGGCGCGCTGGTGCCGCGCCGCGAGCCCGGCGCCCTGCTCGACGACGCGGGCGCCGCCGCCGAGCGGGTCGTCCGGATGCTCACCGACGGCGTGGTCCGGGCGGTCGACGGCACCGACGTCGCGGTGCGCGCCGAGTCCGCCTGTGTGCACGGCGACTCGCCCGGCGCGGTCGCGATGGCCCAGCGGGTGCGGGACGCGCTGGCCGGCGCCGGGATCGCGATCGGGGCGTTCGCCTCGTGAGCGCCGCCCTCGATCTCACACCCGCGCAGGCCCGGGAACGGTTCCGGGACGGCGTGGTCGCGAGTACCTCGGGCTGGTGCGCGGGCTGGACCCAGGCGAACCTGATCGCCGTCCCCCGCGAGTACGCCTGGGACGTGCTGCTGTTCGCCCAGCGCAACCCGAAGCCCTGCCCGGTGCTCGACGTGCTGGAGCCCGGTGACCTCGCCGGCGCCCTGTTCGACGGCGACATCCGCACCGACCTGCCGGGCTACCGGGTGTACGTCGACGGCGAGCTCACCGAGCAGCCCACCGACGTGCGCGATCACTGGCGCGACGACCTGGTCGCCTTCCTGATCGGCTGCAGCTTCACCTTCGAGAACGCGCTGCTCACCGAGGGCGTCCCGGTCCGGCACATGGCGCAGGGCAGCACCGTGCCGATGTACCGGACCACCCGGCGCTGCCGCTCGGCCGGGCGGATGTCCGGCCCGCTGGTGGTGTCGATGCGGCCGGTGCCCGCCGCGCTCGTCGACACCGCGGTGGCGGTGACCGCCCGCTATCCGGACGTGCACGGCGCCCCGGTGCACGTCGGCGACCCGGCCGCGCTCGGGATCGCCGACCTGGACCGGCCCGACCACGGCGATCCGGTGCGGATGACCGGCGACGACGTCCCGGTGTTCTGGGCGTGCGGGGTGACCCCGCAGGCCGCCGTGCTGGAGTCCCGGCTGCCGCTGGCGATCACCCACGAGCCCGGCCACATGCTGGTGACCGACGTCCGCGACGCCGACCTCCGGATCTGAGTCATGATCGGGGCATGACGAACGACCCGCACGCCTGGCTCGAGGACGTCACCGGCGAGGAGGCACTCGCGTGGGTGACCGGGCGCAACGCCCGCACCGAGCAGCGGCTGACCGCGACACCGCTGTTCGGCGAGCTGGAGTCCGGCATCCGGGAGGTGCTCGACGCCCCCGCCCGCATCCCGTTCGTCGGGCACCGCGGCGGCTACTACTACAACTTCTGGACCGACGAGCGGAACCCGCGCGGCCTGTGGCGGCGCACCACCCCCGAGCAGTACCGCACCGACTCCCCGGAGTGGGAGATCCTGCTCGACGTCGACGCGCTCAACGAGGCCGAGGGCGAGAACTGGGTCTGGCACGGCGCCCGCTTCCTGCGCCCCGGCCTGGACCGGGTGCTGATCGACCTGTCCCGGGGCGGCGCCGACGCCGACGTGACCCGCGAGTTCGACATGGTCACCCGGGACTGGGTGCCCGGCGGCTTCGAGCGGCCGGAGGCCAAGGGCGGCGCGTCCTGGCTGGACCGGGACACCCTGCTGGTCGCGACCGATCTCGGCGAGGGCACCACCACCGACTCCGGCTACCCGCGCACCGTGCGACGCTGGACCCGCGGCACCCCGCTCGCCGAGGCCGAGCTCGTCTTCGCCGGCGAGCCCGATGACCTGAGCGTGTCGGCGTACCGCGACCACACCCCCGGCTTCGAGCGGACCTTCGTGCGGCGGGCGCTGGAGTTCTACGCCGACGAGCTGTACCTGCTCGGCGACGACGGCGAGCTGCGGAAGATCGACGTGCCGGACTCGGCGATCGCCGACGTCGAACGCGAGTGGCTGCTCCTGGAGCTGCGCGAGGACTGGGCCGCCTTCCCCGCCGGGTCGCTGCTCGCCGCCCGGTTCGACGACGTCCTCGCCGGCACCCCCGGCTGGGACGTGCTGTTCGCGCCGACCGACGAGTCGTCGCTGGCCGGGTACACCTGGACCCGGCACCACCTGGTGCTCAACGTGCTGGAGAACGTCGTCAACCGGCTGTCCGTGCTCACCCCCGGCGAGGCGGGCTGGGACCGCTCGGAGTTCGCCGGCGCACCCGAGTTCGGCAGCGTCGGCGTGTCCGCGGTGGACAGCGACGAGAACGACGACGTGTGGCTCACCGTCACCGACTACCTCACCCCGGCGTCGCTGGCGATCGCCACCGTGGGCAGCCCGCCGGAGACGCTCAAGAGCGCGCCCGGCTTCTTCGACTCCTCCGGGCACGTGATCGAGCAGCACTTCGTCACCAGCGACGACGGCACCCGGGTGCCGTACTTCCTGGTCCGGCCCGCCGACCTGCCGTTCGACGGCACCGCACCGACCCTGCTCTACGGCTACGGCGGCTTCGAGATCGCGCTCACCCCCGGCTACTCCGGCGGGACCGGGCGCTCCTGGCTCGCCCGCGGCGGGGTGTACGCCGTCGCGAACATCCGCGGCGGCGGCGAGTACGGCCCGCGCTGGCACCGGGCCGCGCTGCGGGAGGACCGGCCGCGCGCCTACGAGGACATGGCGGCGGTGGCCCGCGATCTCGTCGAGCGGCGGATCACCGCGCCGTCCCGGCTCGCCGTGCAGGGCGGCAGCAACGGCGGGCTGCTGGCCGGGAACATGCTGGTCCGCTACCCGGAGCTGTTCGGCGCCGTCGTCATCCAGGTGCCGCTGCTGGACATGAAGCGCTACAGCCACCTGCTCGCCGGGGCGTCCTGGATGGCCGAGTACGGCGACCCGGACACCGACGACTGGGACTTCATCCGGACGTTCTCGCCCTACCACCTGATCGATCCCGACGCCGATTACCCGCCGGTCATCCTGCTGACCTCGACCCGCGACGACCGGGTGCACCCCGGGCACGCCCGCAAGTTCGCCGCGGCGCTGGAGGCGGCCGGCCACGACGTCACCTACTACGAGAACATCGAGGGCGGCCACGGCGGCGCCGCAGACAACGCACAGGCGGCCCGGATGGCGGCGCTGGCGTACGCGTTCCTGTGGGAGAAGCTCGGCCCGGCGACCGGCGACTAGGGTCGGAGACCATGCGCGGGTACGGGTTCGGACGGGTCGGCGGGCCGGAGCAGGAGACCTTCCTGCAGGTCGCGGAGCCGGCGCCCGGACCGGACGAGCTGCTGGTGCAGGTCCGCGCCGCCGGGGTGAATCCCGGCGACTGGCGGGTCCGCAACGGCTCCTACGGCACGACGGGACCCGCGGTGCTCGGCCGGGAGGTCGCCGGCACCGTGCTGGCGCTCGGCGAGGGCGTCACCGGGTTCGCCGTCGGGGACGAGGTGTTCGGCGGCTGCCCCGGCATGCTGGGCGGCTGGGCGCCGCGCGCCCGCACCATCGCGTCGTTCTCGGCGCACCGGCCCGACGGGGTCTCCCCCGAGCAGGCCGCCGTGCTGCCGGTCGCCGCCGGGACCGCGCTCGACACGCTGCGCAGCCTGGACCTGCGGCCGGGTGCGACGCTGCTGGTGAACGGTGCGGGCGGCGGCGTCGGGCTCCCGCTGGTCCAGCTGGCCCGGTTGCAGGGGCTGCACGTCGTCGGGACGGCGAGCCCCGGCAAGCACGACCTGCTGACCCGGCTCGGCGCGACCCCGGTCGGGTACGGCGACGGGGTGGTGGACCGGATCCGGGCCGCCGCACCCGGCGGGATCGACGGCGCGCTGGACCTCGTCGGCGGGGACGCGCTGCGCACCGTCGCGCCGCTGGTCCCGATCGGGGCGCTGTACTCGGTCGCCGACAAGCCGACCGTCGCCGAGCTCGGCGGCCGGGCCGTGGAACGCGACCGCGGTCCCGCGGTGCTCGCCGAACTGGCCCGGCTGGTCGCCGCGGGCGAGCTCGATCCGCTGGTGCAGCAGACCCGCCCGCTGGACGAGGCGGGTGCGGCGCTGGCCGCCGTCGAGTCCGGGCACGCCACCGGGAAGATCGTGCTCCTGCCCTGAACCGTGCGGCCGGACGTGGCGGGCCGATGACTTCCCGGGGACCGGCAGGTCGATCCCGGCATGAGAACACCGACCCTGCCCCGCGCGGCGATCGACCGCGCGGTGTCCGCCGAGCGCGACCCGCTGATGGACCTGGTGATCCACGCGCAGGACATCGTCCGCCCGCTCGGCCGGGTGCACGAGTCGCCGCCCGAGGTGGTCGCCGCGTGCCTGGCGCACGTCGCGACCAACCGATTCATGGGTGGTCCGGCCCGGCTGCGGGGCGTGCGGGTGGTGTCGGCCGATTCCGGATGGACCCTCGGAGACGGCGCGGAGCTGCGGGGGCCCGACCCGGAGCTACTGCTCGTCGCCGCGGGACGACCGGCCGGGCTCGCCGGGCTGAGCGGGCCGGGTGTCGGGGTGGTCGCGCCGCGACTGGCCTGACGGGTGCAGCGGTTCCGTCCGGTGCAGGTAGGTGTGCCCGGTCGGGGTGGTGGTGCGGGTGCCCTCGGCGGTCGGCTCGACCCACCACCCGGGCTGCTCGCGCAGCTGGTTGTGCAGCTCGCAGACCGCGCGACCGTTGTCGAAACCGGTCGGGCCACCATCGGCGGCCCGCACCACGTGATCGATGTGCCGGGCCGGAGCGTCGCAGTAGGGAGCGGTGCACCGGTGCCGGTCCCGGGCCCGGATCAGATCCGCCAGCCCGGCCGGGAAACACCGCGCCCGGGAGTCACCACCGATCACCGTGCCCCGCACCGTCAACAGCCGCCGCAACAGTCTGCGCCCGCGCGCCCGGGCCAGGAACCCGACCGGGATCGGCCCGAACCCCGCGACCTCGGCGGGCAGCGGGCTGTCCTCGTCGAGCAACGCCTCCAGCGGCACGACGACCTGCACCTGCACGTCGACGTGCTCGGCGGTGACCCGCCCGGTCACCCGCTCCACGAACGTGTCGGCCATGACCTGCCCGCGGCTGCGGGTCAGCGGCTCCGGGGCGACCTGGACCGCGTCGAACGCCCGGCGCAGCGCCGCATAGCAGGCCACCCCCTGCTCCACCGGCAGGTGCGCCCGCAGATCGACCATCCCGTCCGGGGCCTGCCGCAGGGTGACCCGCCGCCCCGCCCGCGCGGCCAGGCAG
>NZ_JBEYYF010000016.1:0-133401 GCF_040645415.1 Pseudonocardia sp. NPDC046786
CAGCTCCACTCCACACCCGGGAGGCCTTCGCCCGTCTACAGATCAGACCGTGTCGTCACACGATCTCGACCAACGTGCCTGGGCATCACAGCTAGACGCGCGCGAGTGAACGTCAGATGTGGTCGGAGAGATCCGCCAGCAGGGCGGCCTTCGGCTTCGCCCCCACGATCTGCTTCACCGGCTTGCCGCCGCTGAACAGGATCATCGTTGGCACCGACATCACCTGGTAGTCGCGGGCGACCTCCGGGTTGGCGTCGATGTCGAGCTTGGCGACGGTGAGCTTCTCGGCGTGCTCACCGGCGATCTCGTCGAGCACCGGGGCGACCATCTTGCACGGTCCGCACCAGGTGGCCCAGAAGTCGACCAGGACGGCCTTGTCGCTCTTGAGGACGTCCTGGTCGAACGAACCGGTGGTGACGTCGATCGTGTTGGCCATGGGTTTCTCCTTCGGTCGGAACGGGTCGGGTGGTGGGTGGGGTGGTCCTGCCGGGCGTCAGTGCGCTGCCCGAGCGACCTCCTCGGCGGGCGCGTCGCCGTAGCCGCCGCCGGCCAGCTCGGGCGAGATCGGGTGCCCGGCGAGCCAGCGCTCGGCGTCGATGGCGGCCGAGCAGCCGGACCCGGCCGCGGTGACGGCCTGCCGGTAGGTGTGGTCCACCAGGTCGCCACAGGCGAAGACGCCGGGCAGGTCGGTGTAGGTGCTGCGGTCGAGCACCTTCACGTAGCCCTCGTCGTCGAGCGGGACCTGGCCGCGGACCAGCTGGCTGCGCGGGTCGTGCCCGATCGCGACGAACATGCCGGTCACGTCGAGCGTGTCGGTCTCGCCGGTCACCGTGTCGCGCAGCTGCAGCTGCTTCACCGAGCCGTCGCCGGTGACCTCGGTGACCTCGGCGTTGGTGCGCCAGCGCATCTTCGGGTCGTTCCGGGCGCGCTCGAGCATGATCTTCGAGGCCCGGAACTCGTCGCGCCGGTGCACGACGGTGACGGTCTCGGCGAACCGGCTGAGGAAGGTGGCCTCTTCCATCGCGGAGTCGCCGCCACCGATCACGGCGATGTGCTGGTCGCGGAAGAAGAAGCCGTCGCAGGTCGCGCAGGAGCTGACACCGCGGCCGAGCAGCTCCTGCTCACCGGGGACGTGCAGGTAGCGCGGCGCGGCACCCATCGCGAGGATGACGGCCCGGGCGCGGAAGGTCTCATTCCCGACCCGGACCTCCTTGATCTCGCCCTCGAGGGAGACCTCGTCGACGTCCTGCGCGCGCAGGTCGGCGCCGAAGCGCTTGGCCTGGCCGCGCATCTGCTCCATGAGCTCCGGGCCCATGATGCCGTCGGTGAAGCCGGGGTAGTTCTCGACCTCGGTGGTGGTCATCAGCGCCCCGCCGAACTGGCTGCCCTCGAAGACGAGCGGTGCCAGCTGGGCCCGTGCGGCGTACACCGCGGCGGTGTAGCCGGCCGGGCCGGAGCCGATGATGATCAGGTTGTGCACGGTGTCATGGGTGCTCACCGGTACCGATCCCTCCTGGCGCTGCCCGTGCGGGCTGCGCGATGACGGGGCCCGCGGGGCTCTGCCCCGCGTCGTAGCTGTCTGTTCTCTCGAACGAGATCCTAGACAGGGGCATTCCCGGTGCTCCGGGCGCGAACCGGGGCCCGGCCGATCGGTTCCGCAACGGTCACGGAGCGCGGCCCTCCAGGAGCACCCGGCCGTTGCCCGGGCCACAGTCCGGCGGGACGACGAGCAGCCGCAGCCGGCCGGGCTCGGGGGTTCCGAGGACGAGCAGCACCCCGGGCTCACCCTGCACCGGATACGGCCGGGTGGCGAGCAGCGGCGCGTCCGGGTCGGCGGCGCCGGCGGCGGTCAGGCAGTCCCGCACGCGCCCGGGATCGGCGAGCGGCCCGGCGGGGGCTCCGGCGCCCGGTGCGGCGCTGCGGAGTGCCTCCGGGGTGCCGGCGGCGACCGGTCGGGGGGTCGGGCCGGGCCGGTCCGCGGACGCCCGCAGGAACGCGGGCAGGGCGGCGAGTACGGCGATCGCGGCGACCGAGCCCGCCGCGGCGAGCAGCCGGGCGCTCCGGGGTCGCGGCGGCCGACCGGGGCGGGTGGTGGGCGATTGTCCGAGGCGGGTGGTGGGCGACCGGCCGGTCACCCACCGGGTGCCCGGCGGGGTGGGGGTGCAGCCGGTGAGCTCGTCGTGCAACCGCCCGCGGATCCGGCCGGCGATGTCGTCGGGCATCGGGACCGGCCCAAGGGCCGCCCCGAGCCGCACCCGCACCGCCACGATATCGTCGATGTGACATTCATCAGGTGGATCCTGGTGCTTGTCGCTCCGACGAGAAATATCCGACTGATTCATGTCAGTGTGGCGAGAAGACTCTCCTGGCGTGCTCATCGGTCCTCCTCGTGCAGGCACCCGAGCTCCGCGGCCAAGCGTGCCCGGGCCCGCGCGCAGCGGCTCTTCACCGTTCCGTCCGCGACGCCGGAGATCTCCGCTACCTCGGCGACCGGGTATCCGAGCCCGTCCACCAGCACCACCGCGACCCGCTGCTCGACGGGCAGCACGGCGAGCGCGTCGTCGACCGTCAGCCGGGTCACCAGCGGCCCGGCCGGGTCCCGGACGACGGCCGCGCCGGCGTCGTCGGTGTCCCGGCGCCGGGCCCGGGCCCGGATGCGGTCGATGCAGCCGTTCACCAGGATCCGGTGCAGCCAGGTCCCGGGGGCGGCCTCACCCCGGAAGTGCGACGAGCGGAGCGCGGCGAGGAACGCCTCCTGGACCGCGTCCTCGGCGTCGGCCCGATCGCCGAGGATGCGCAACGCGACCGACCAGAGCCGGTCGGCGTGCGCCCGGAACACCTCGTCCAGGGCGGGCGTGGCGGGCCGCGGGGACCGGTCGACGGTGGGCACCGGCGCACGGTAGGTCCGGTGCGGGTCCGGCCACCGGTGTCCGGCCGGTACCGTTCGCGGCTGCGAACGGCGGGCATCCGGGGTGGGCTACTGGACGGCCCGTTCGAAGGAGATCTCGCCGATCTCGCTCTGGTTACCGGGACCGAGGCCGGTGATCCACAGGAGGAGGTGGCCGGTCGGCTCGGCGGCGTCCAGCGGGACGACCGTCTCGCCCTGCTCCAGGGTCATGGTGCGGACGAGATCGGTCTGCCCGAGCGTGGCGTCCGCGGTGGGCGCCGTGCGCACCTCCATGACGGTGCCTGCGCTCGCCGAGTCGATCGTCAGCCGGCTCACCGGCTCCGGCGAGCCGAACGACACCATGATCCCGATCCCGGGCTTGAGCGCCGGGAACTGCTGGAAGTACCGGCTGGTGCTCCAGGTGGTCGACGGGTCGCCGTCGACCACCCGGTCGACGGTGGCGGCGTTGTCCCCGTCCCCGGCCGGGTCGAAGACCTGGACCGACACGTCCTGCACCGGGGCGGCGACCGCGGCCGGAGCCTGGCCCTGCTGGACCGGCGCCGTCGCGGCCGGCGGGATGACGACCGGCGGGGTGCTGGAGCCGCCGAACAGTGCACCCACCTGGATGCCCAGGTAACCGAGCACGATGAGCACGCCGATCGCCAGCACGGCCAGTCCGACCCGCAGGTTCCGGCGGCGCTGCGGATCGTTGCGGGTGTCGGGGAGCCGATCGGAGTCCTGCCAGACGTCGTCCGGATCGGACGGGGCGCCGTCGTGCACCGGCGGGAAGAACGCCTGGTCCGCGTGCTCGGCGACGACGTCGGCCAGCATCCGGTGCATCGCGGCCGCGGTGTGCACCCGCCCGAGACCGCCCTCGCCCGCCTGACCGAGCGCACCCATGCACAGCGTGTCCAGCTCCAGCGGGACGCCCGGGCGCAGCTGCGCCGGCGAGCGCAGCCGGCCGGTCGGGGTCCGGTCCGCGGCGACCAGCCCGGCCCGGGCGGCATCGGCGACCGAGAGCGGCCAGCGGCGGGTCAGCAGCGTGTACAGCAGCCCGCCCAGCCCGCGCACGTCGTCGGCGGCCGACACCGACGGGCGGGGCAGCAGGAAGGCGAGGATCGCGCGGCCGTCCGGCGTGATCCGGATCCGCTGCGGGTGGTCGCAGCCGAGCACCAGGCCCTGCTGGTGTGCCTCGGTCGCGGAGGCGGCGAGCGTCTCGACGGCCTTCGCCGCCCGCTGCGCCCGGACCGGCCCGTCGGCGACGGTCTCGGCGAGCGACCTGCCCGGCACCCACTCGGCGACGGCCGCGCCCAGCACGTCGGCCGGGAGGCCGTGCGTGCCGGGGGCCAGCACGTCCAGCAGCCGCGCGCTGCCGGGGTGCTCGAAGCAGCCCGACCGTAGCGCGCGGACGATCATCTCGCCGGCCCGGGCAGAGCCCTCCGGATCATCCGAACGGTCGTCGGCGGGCAGCCTGCGGAGCAGGGTGACGGCGACCGGACGGCGCAGCACGGTGTCCTCGGCGCGCCAGAACTCGGCCCCGGCCGACGGATCGGAGCCGGTCCGCTGGCGGAGCACGTAGCGGTCGGTGAGCGGGGAGCCCGCCGCGGTGCCGACGGCGTCCCGCGCCGCGGGGATCCGCTCGGTGGCCCGGGTCTGCGCGGGCACCCGGGCGGTCGCCCCGCCGTCGGCGGCCGGGGACTGCTCACGGCCGTCGTGGGTGGTGGCGGTGGCCGGATCGACGGCGCCGGCCGGGTCCAGCGAGGGGTGCGTGCCCGCCGCGTCGGCCTGGGGGTTCGGGTGACGTTCCGTACGGGCAGCGCGCTCGTCGATCTGCCCGTTCAACGGCTTCGCCTCCCCCTGGCGCGCTGATGTCTCGTCGGGCATCAGCCTACGTCACCCCGTCCCTTCCGGACGAGTCGAGGACCGCCTTCGCGACCCGCTCGAACAGTCATCGGCCGGGGGCTCGGACAGGTTCACCACACAGCCGACGGTATTCGGTGAACTGTCGCTTCGATGCGACGAACGGTCAACCTGGGTCCGTGTATGACCCGTTGCGGGGTGAGTGGGCCGCCGTTCAGCGCGGCGGTGCCCGGTCCACGGCGGGGGGTGCGGCGGCTTCGCCGTCGGCGTCGGTGGACGCCGCCGCCCGGGGGTCCGCAGCACTGTCCGGGCCGCCGTCCGGGCTGCCTTCCGGGCCGCTCCCCGAGGCATCGCCGGAGCCGCTCCCGGCGCGCACCCGGCGGACGATCCGGCGCACCACCAGCACCACCAGCAACGCGCCGGCGATCCCGGTCAGCCAGACGGTGACGGTGCCGTAGACGGTCGACCGGACCCGGAGCCGGGTGTCCGGCCCGAGCTCCGCGCCGTCCGGGGTGCGCAGGCCCGCGTCCACCCCGAACTGGCCGGACCGCGTCACCTGCGCGCTCACCCGGACCTGCACCCGGCCCAGCGGCGGGACCGCCTGCACCGGGATCGGGGCCACCCGCAGGCCGGTGGTGCTGGACAGCACCACCCGGACGTTCATCGTGACCGGCAGCCCGTTGGCCACCGTGATCAGCAGCGGCGCGTCGCTGGTGCCGAGCGAGTACGGGCTCGGCGGCTGCACGACCCGCACCGACGCCCGGATCTGCTCGATCCGCCCGGCCACGATCGCGGCCTCCCGCTCGGCCCGGGCCGGGTCCGCCCGCCACCACGACGACGCCGCCCGCAGCGTCCCGCGGACCAGCGGATCGAACACCTCGGCCGGGCTCGCGCCGACCCCGGTCCGGACCTCCGCGGCGCCGCGCAGTCCCTCGATCGACCGGACCTGGTCGGCCACCGTGTCGATCACCGGGCCGGGGATCTCCGCCCCGCCGGCCTGCACCGGGTAGAACAGTCGGGCCGGTTCGGCGGCCGGATCGGCCTGGGCCGCGATGCCGGGCAGCCCGGCCGCGGCGAGCCTGCCGTCCTGGATCAGGGCGGTGAGTGCGGACAGGATCCCGGCGGCGGCCTCCCGGCCGGCGGCCCAGCCGTGCGGCGGGGCGACGAGCAGCGAACCCGCCGGGCCGTCCGTGCCGCCGGTGCCCGCCCGGAACGCCAGCGCCCCGGCCAGCTCCTGGCCGGCCAGTCCCCCGGCGCCACCGTCCTGCAGCTCGACGACGGCCGGGCCGGTCGCGGCCTGGGCGAGCAACGGATCGGCCAGCACGGCCCGGTCCCCACCGGCGGGGCCGTCGTTGAGCCGGACCACCCCGGACGTCTGCCCGGAGGACACGCCGTCCGACGACAGCAGGAACCGGGTGCCGCCGCCGAGCGCCTCCAGGGTCGGCTCGTCCAGCACGCCGTCGGCGGGCCACACGACGTCGCTCAGGACGGTGGTGCCCAGCAGCTCGGCGAGCGCGGCCCGGCCCTGTTCGAGGGTGGTGCGGGCCAGATCCGCCTGGCCGGCGCGGACCAGCGCGACCAGGTCGGCGTCGGACGGGGGAAGGGCCAGCACGCAGGACCCGGCCGCCGCTCCCCGGAGCGCCTCGAGCCACTCGCCTGCGGCCGCGGCGCCCTGCCCGGGGGCGGTCTCGCCGCCCGGCCCGACGGTCACCTCGTAGCCGCCGCTCATCGCCGCCGCCGTCGCCACCAGCTCGGGATCGATCGCCAGGCAGAGCGCGGTGCGGACCGGCGAGCCGGGCGGCGCGCCGTCGGACAGCGCGTCGACCAGGCCGTACAGCCGCCCGCCGGGGGCCATCGAGGTCGCCAGGTCGTCGTCGGTGAGCACCGGGACCTGTCCCGGCACCGGCGGGATCCGCCGGGGGGCGTCGGTGATCGGGTACAGCATCGACACCGGGGTCGCCGAGGTGTCCGGGTCGCCCGGCGCGCCGGGCAGCGACGAGACCGGCAGCACGCTGCGGATCCCGGCGATCCGGGACGGGGTGCCGTTCAGCGTGCCGTTGAGGTTCACCAGCAGCGGGTAGGTGCCCGGGCCCGGCAGCGCGAGCGAGTCCGCCCGGTCACCGGTCAGCGGGACCGAGTAGCGGAACGGGACGGAGCCGCCGGAGGCGACCGGCCCCAGCTCGGTGAACGCCGGTGTCGCGTCGTCCACCGGGGCCTCCCCGGCGAACGCCGCGCGCAGCGCCGGCTCGCCGCCGACCGCGGGTCCGCGCTGCACCCGCAGCGAGAGGTCGTCCACCGGATCCGGGCCGGTGTTGGTCACCGAACCGGTGACGACGAGCTCCGGCGGCCCGGCCGAGGTGACGACCCGGGGCGACATCGCGTCGACCTCCAGCCGGACCGGTGCCACGTCCGGCTGCTCCTGGGCCCGCGCCGGGGCGGGGAGTGCCACCGACCCGTACAGGAGGGCGGCGAGCAGGATCGCGACCAGGGCCGCGACCCGGCTCACGCGGTCTCCTCCAGGAGGTTGGCCGCGTGCCGGATCAACCGGCGTTCGTCGGCGTAGGCGAGCCGGCCCTCCAGCTCACCGAGCGGCACCCAGGCCACCTCGGAGACCTCGACGTCCTCGTCGGAGAGCTCGCCGCCCAGTGCGCGCATCAGGTAGTGGTGCACGGTCTTGTGCACGCGGCGGTCTTCGGCCACGAACCAGAAGTCGATGGTGCCCAGGGGTGCCAGCACCTCACCGATGATGCCGGTCTCCTCCTGCACCTCGCGCACGGCCGCCTGTTCCGCGGTCTCACCGGCCTCGATGTGCCCCTTGGGCAGCGACCACAGCAGCCGGCCGCGCCGGTCCAGCCGGCCGATCAGCGCCGCGGCTCCCGAGCGCGGATCGACGACGAGGCCACCCGCGGACGTCTCGTCCACCGTGCGCAGGCGGCGGCGCCGGTCGGACGAGCGTCCCGCGCGACGCCCCCCGGAGCGGCCGCGGGAGGTGGACATGTGGCGATGGTAACGAGACGGTGGCATCTCGGTGGGTCGACGAGCCGTCACCGATCGGGCTTGCGGCGGTCGGGTGCCCGTTGATCTGCGGGCCCGCCGTCCCGCCCGGACCCGTACCCGCGGGCCCCGCCCGGGCGCGTTGCCTACACTGGCCGGTCGTGTCCACGCCGTCCGTCACCTCGCGTCCCGTGACCTCCTCCCAGAACCCGCGCCCGGCTGCCCGGGGCGGCCGGGAGTCCGGCCCCGGGCCGGACCCGGAGGGGCTGAAGCGCTCGCAGGAGGACGCCGTGATGCAGATGCTCGACGTGCCGGCCGTCGCCGACGAGCTGGCGGCCCGGTTCGCCGAGCGCGGGCACCGGATCTACCTGGTCGGGGGCAGCGTCCGGGACGCGCTGCTGCGCGGCACCGGGGTGTCGGACCGGGACTCCGGAGACCTGGACTTCACCACCGACGCCCGGCCGGAACAGATCCTGGAGGCCGTCCGCGGCTGGGCCGACGCGGTCTGGGACACCGGGATCGCGTTCGGCACCGTCGGGCTGCGCCGCCGCGATCAGGTGATCGAGGTGACGACGTTCCGCGCCGACACCTACGACGGCAGGTCCCGCAATCCCGAGGTCCGCTTCGGCGACGATATCGAGGGCGACCTGGTCCGGCGGGACTTCACGGTCAACGCGATGGCCGTCGAGCTCGGGGAGCGCCGGTTCGTCGACCCGCACGGCGGGTTCGCCGCGCTCGCCCAGGGCGTCCTCGACACCCCGGACCTCCCCGAGCGCTCCTTCGCCGACGATCCGCTGCGGATGCTGCGGGCCGCCCGCTTCGTGTCCCAGCTCGGCTTCACCCCGGCCGACCGGGTGACCGCGGCGATGACCGAGATGGCCGGCGAGCTGTCCCGGATCACCGCCGAGCGGGTGCAGGCCGAGTTCTCCAAGCTGGTCCTCGGCGCGCACCCGCGGCGCGGGATCGAGCTGCTCTGCGACACCGGGCTGGCGCAGCACATCGTCCCCGAGGTGCCGGCGATGCAGCTGGAGACCGACGAGCACATGCAGCACAAGGACGTCTACACGCACTCGCTGGTCGTCATGGAGCAGGCGATCGAGCGGGAGACCGACGGCCCGGACCTGACGCTGCGGCTGGCGGCGCTGCTGCACGACATCGGCAAGCCGGCCACCCGGCGCAAGGAGCCGGACGGCCGGGTCAGCTTCCACCACCACGAGGTGGTCGGCGCCAAGATGACCCGCAAGCGGCTGCGCGCGCTGAAATACCCGAAGGCACTGATCGACGACGTCTCCCAGCTCGTCTACCTGCACCTGCGGTTCCACGGCTACGGCAAGGGCGAGTGGAGCGACTCGGCGGTCCGCCGGTACGTGACCGACGCCGGCCCGCTGCTGAACCGGCTGCACCAGCTCGTCCGGTCCGACTGCACCACCCGCAACCGGCGGCGGGCGGTGGCGCTGCAGCGCAACTACGACGGGCTGGAGCGGCGGATCGCCGAGCTGCGCAAGCAGGAGGAGCTCGACGCGATCCGGCCGGACCTCGACGGCAACCAGATCATGCGGCTGCTCGGCATCCCGCCGGGCCCGGCGGTCGGCCGCGCCTACCAGCACCTGCTCGCGCTGCGGATGGAGCAGGGCCCGCTCGGACCGGACGAGGCCGAGGCGGCGCTGCGGGCCTGGGCGGCCGAGAACCTCTGAGTTGTACGTACGTCATATGCGATCGTCTATGACGTACGTACGGAGTGTGCTCGGTCCGTGTGAACCCGTTCAGACGTCCGTACACACGATCGTCCGCGCCGGGCGACCCGGACGACCCGCCCGGGACCGCCCGGTCCGGCGTCCATCGGTCGGGTGGCACTCCTGCACACGGGTGCCGAAAGCGGACCTCCGGGGCGGGTGCGAAACTGACGCCGTGCGGGAACACCGCGCCACCCGAGGCGCCGCCCTTCCCCCGGTCACACCGGGCAGCCTGCTCGTCGCCGCCCCCGGTCTGGGTGATCCGAACTTCGCCCGGACGGTCGTCTACATGATCGAGCACCGTCCGCACGGCAGTCTCGGCGTCGTGCTCAACCGGCCCGGCCGGTCCGCCGTGCGCGACGTGCTGCCCCGCTGGGCCGGGGTGACCAGCGATCCCGGCTCGATGTTCGTCGGCGGGCCGGTGGAGGCGCAGACCGCGCTCTGCCTCGCCGCGCTGCGCACCGGGCAGTCGACCCGCGGGCTGACCGGGCTGATGCCGGTCCGGCCCCCGGTGCAGCTGGTCGATCTCGACTCCGATCCGGCCCCGCTCGCACCCCGGCTGCGCGGGCTGCGGATCTTCGCCGGCTACTCGGGCTGGGACGGCGGGCAGCTGCACGGGGAGATCGCCCGCGGCGACTGGTTCGTCGTGCCGGGGCTCCCGGACGACCTGCTGACGACCTCGCACGACCGGCTGTGGGAGCGGGTGCTGCGCCGGCAGGGGATCCCGCTCGCGCTGCTCGCCACCTTCCCGGCGGACCCCGCACAGAACTGATCCGGGGCGGACGCACCGGTGGAGCTACCCTGCCGCCGATGGCCACCGTCTCGCACTACGTGCCGCTCGGCGCCGGGCACGTCAACCCGACGCTCGGGATCGTCGCCGAGCTGGTCCGCCGCGGCCACCGGGTGACCAGCTTCGTCCCGGAGCGGTTCGCCGGGCTGCCGGCCGCCACCGGCGCCCGGGTCGTGCCGGTGCCCTCGACGTGGGAGGCCCACGGCCTCGCCGATCCGCCGCAGATGCACGGCAGGCACCTGGTCCGCGCGATGGGGTACCTGCTCGACGAGACCCGCATGCTCGTCCCGCTGCTCGCCCGGCATCCGGCCCCCGATCTGGTGCTGCACGACGGACCCCTGGCGATCTGGGGACGGGTGCTGGCCCACCGCTGGGCGGTGCCGTCCGTCGAGGTCTGGCCGAACCTGGTCAGCAACCGGCACTGGTCGATGAACCGCTACACCCGGCTGAACCCACTCGCCCCACGGTTTCTCGCCATGATGATGAGATATGGCTCGTACCTGCGCAGGGAGGGAATCCGGGACGTCCGGGGGTTCTTCGAGGGCAGCGCCGCGGCCCAGCGGCTGGTCACCCTTCCCCGGGCGTTCCAGTACGCCGGGGAGACCTTCGAGGGATACCGGTTCGTCGGCCCGGTGCTCGGCGACCGCGCGGCCGAGACCGGCTGGACCCCGCCGGACGGCGACCGGCCGGTGCTGCTGGTGTCGCTCGGCAGCGCCTACAACCGGCGCCCCGCCCTCTACCGGACGATCCTCGCCGGGCTCGCCGGGCGTGGCCGGCACGTCGTGCTCGCCGTCGGCGACGTCGACCCGGCCGAGCTCGGCCCGCTGCCGGCGGGGGTCGAGGTGCACCGCAGCGTCCCGCAGGTGTCGGTGCTGCGGCACGCCGCGGCCTTCGTCACGCACGCCGGGATGGGCGGCACGATGGAGGGCCTCGCCGCCGGGGTCCCGCTGGTGGCGCTGCCGCAGATGGCCGAGCAGCGGGCGAACGCCGACCGGATCGCCGAGCTCGGGCTCGGCGCCACCCTCGACCCGGCCACCCTCACCCCGGACCGGCTGTGGTCGGCGGTGCAGCAGGTCAGCACCGATCCCGCGGTGCGCGAGCGGCTGAACTGGATGGCCGGCGAGATCGCCGCGGCCGGTGGCGCAACGGCCGCCGCCGACGAGATCGAGCGGGCGCTCCCGCCGCCGGGCTGATCCGCCGATCCCGCCGGGATCAGCGGCCGGTGCCCGCGCTGCGCTCCCCGGCCCGCCGGTCGGACTCCGCCGGGCCGCCGCAGCCGGCCACCAGGTCGCAGCCGGTGCAGACACCGGCGCAGGACGGCGCGGGGGCCTGCTCGGCGATCGCGATCTCCGCGGCCCGGGCCCCGAACGAGCCGCCGAGGCCGGCCATGACGACCACCCCGGCCAGTGCGATGACGGCCAGCACCCACGGGGCCGCGCCACCCCGGTCGGTGAGCAGCAGCGCGGTCCCGCCGACCAGCCCGATCAGGCCGGCCGCGCCCAGCGGGCGCGCTGCGACCCGGTTGGCGAGTGCGAACGCGTCCGCGGTGCGCAGGCTGCTCGGCGTGCGGACACCGACGAACCTGTTGCGAGGCAGCCTGCCGCTCGCACCGAGCACGGCGAGCACGACGAGCACCGCTCCGGCCAGCAGGAGCAGGACGGCGAGGACCAGGCGCAGCGTGGTGGGCACGTGACCAGGGTAGAACCCGGCGCAGCGGGCCCGCCCGCCCCGGCTACCCTGGTCACATGTGCGCGGCCCGACGTCGGCTGCCCCACCGGCGGCACCGACTTCCCGGCGCCGCGCCGGGCTGAGGTCGGCAGCGAGACCGCCGTCACGACACGCCGGCGCGGCGACGACCCCTCCTGCACCGGGTGCGGAGGGGTCGCAGCGTGTTCCGGGCCCCGGGCACGGGCCGTCACGACATGTTTCCCGAGGTGAAGCGGACATGACCACCGAGACCAGCGCGGCACCGGCGACCGGTGACCGAACCGACCGTCCGGCCTTCCGGTACGACGCCGAGATGGCAGCCCGGATCGAGCGCAAGTGGCAGGACTTCTGGGAGGCCGAGCAGACCTTCCACGCTCCGGGCCCCGGCGAGCCGGGCTCGGAGAAGCCGAAGTTCTACCTGATGGACATGTTCCCGTACCCGTCCGGCTCCGGCCTGCACGTCGGGCACCCGCTCGGCTTCATCGGCACCGACGTGCTGGGCCGCTACCTGCGGATGACCGGGCACAACGTGCTGCACCCGATGGGGTTCGACGCGTTCGGGCTGCCCGCCGAGCAGTACGCCGTGCAGACCGGGACGCACCCGCGCGCCACCACCGAGGCGAACATCGCCCGGTACCGGCAGCAGTTGCGCCAGCTGGGCCTGGGGCACGACCCGCGCCGATCGGTCTCGACCACCGACATCCCGTTCTACCGCTGGACGCAGTGGATCTTCCGGGAGATCTTCGAGGCCTGGTACGACACCGACGCGGACCGGGCCCGCCCGATCGCCGAGCTGCGCGCGTCCTTCGAGAGCGGTGAGCGGCCCACCCCGGACGGTCGGCCGTGGACCGGGCTGTCCGAGGGCGAGCGCCGCCGGCTGATCGACTCGCACCGGCTGGCCTACATCTCCGAGGCGCCGGTCAACTGGTGCCCGGGGCTGGGCACCGTGCTGGCGAACGAGGAGGTCACCGCCGACGGCCGCTCCGAGCGCGGCAACTTCCCGGTGTTCCGGCGCAACCTCAGGCAGTGGATGATGCGGATCACCGCCTACTCCGACCGGCTGATCGCCGACCTGGACCGGGTCGACTGGCCGGAGTCGGTCAAGGCGATGCAGCGCAACTGGATCGGCCGGTCCGAGGGTGCACGGGTCACGTTCGGCGTGTGCGACGCCGACGCCGGCATCGAGGTCTTCACCACCCGGCCGGACACGCTGTTCGGGGCCACCTACATGGTGCTGGCGCCGGAGCACCCGCTGGTCGGCGAGATCACCCCCGCGGCCTGGCCCGCCGGGACCGACGAGCGGTGGACCGGCGGCGCAGCGACCCCGGTGGAGGCGGTCGCGGCCTACCGGGCCGAGGCGGCCCGCAAGTCCGAGCTGGACCGCCAGGAGAACCGGGACAAGACCGGCGTCTTCACCGGCGCGTACGCCGTCAACCCGGTGAACGGGGCCGAGATCCCGGTCTTCGTCGCCGACTACGTGCTGATGGGCTACGGCACCGGCGCGATCATGGCGGTGCCCGCGCAGGACCAGCGGGACTGGGACTTCGCGACCGCGTTCGGCCTGCCGATCGTGCGCACCGTGGACCCGGGCGCGGACTGGTCGGGCGAGGCGTTCACCGGCGACGGGCCTGCGGTCAACTCGGCGAACGACGAGATCAGCCTGAACGGCCTGGGCGTCGCCGACGCCAAGCGGGCGATCATCGACTGGCTCGCGGCCAAGGGCTCCGGCGAGGGCGTCGTGCAGTACAAGCTGCGGGACTGGCTGTTCTCCCGGCAGCGCTACTGGGGCGAGCCGTTCCCGATCGTGTGGGACGAGCACGGCCCGATCTCGCTGCCCGCCGACCAGCTGCCGGTCGAGCTGCCCGACGTCGACGACTACGCGCCGAAGACCTACGCCGCGAACGACGCGGACAGCGAGCCGGAGCCGCCGCTGTCCCGGGCCGCGGAGTGGGTGAACGTCGAGCTGGACCTGGGCGCCGCCGGTGGCGACCAGGGCCCGAGGGCGTACCGGCGCGAGACGAACACGATGCCGCAGTGGGCCGGTTCCTGCTGGTACTACCTGCGCTACCTGGACCCGGAGAACTCGGAGCGGTTCGTCTCGCCGGAGGCCGAGCGGTACTGGCTGGGCACCGACCCGTCCGAGGCGCAGCCGGGCATCGAGGACCCGGGCGGCGTCGATCTGTACGTCGGCGGCGTCGAGCACGCGGTGCTGCACCTGCTGTACTCCCGGTTCTGGCACAAGGTGCTGTTCGACCTGGGCCACGTGTCCAGTGAGGAGCCGTTCCGCAGGCTGTTCAACCAGGGCTACATCCAGGCCTGGGCCTACACCGACGCCCGCGGCGCCTACGTGCCGGCCGAGGAGGTCGTCGAGGAGGCGGGCCCGGACGGCACGCCGCGTTTCACGTGGAACGGCGAGCCCGTCACCCGGGAGTACGGGAAGATGGGCAAGTCGCTGAAGAACGTCGTGACGCCGGACGAGATGTGCGACCGCTACGGCGCGGACACGTTCCGGCTCTACGAGATGTACACCGGCCCGATGGACGCCTCCCGGCCGTGGTCGACCCGCGACGTCGTCGGCCCGCAGCGGTTCCTGCAGCGGGTGTGGCGCAACCTGGTCGACGAGCAGACCGGCGAGGTCACCGTCGTCGACGCCGAGCCCGGCGAGGACGTGCTGCGCGCGCTGCACAAGGCGATCGCCGGCGTCCGCCAGGACGTCCCGGCGCTGCACTACAACACCGCAGCCGCGAAGCTGATCGAGCTGAACAACGTGCTGACCAAGCGGGCCGCGCCGGTCGAGCGGCCGGTCGCCGAGGCGCTGGTGCTGATGCTGGCGCCGCTGGCCCCGCACATCGCCGAGGAGCTGTGGCAGAAGCTGGGGCACGACGGCTCGCTGGCCTACGCGCCGTTCCCGCGGGCCGACGAGCGGTACCTGGTCGACGACACCGTCGAGTACCCGATCCAGGTCAACGGCAAGGTGCGGTCCCGGATCACGGTCCCGGCCGACGCCGGGCAGGACGAGATCCGCACGACGGCGCTGGCCGACGAGAAGATCGTCGCGGCGCTGGCCGGTGCGGAGCCGCGCAAGGTGATCGTGGTGCCGGGCCGCCTGGTCAACGTCGTCCGCTGAAGCCGGCGCCCGGAACGCGGCGGGCATCTCGGGCGTTGACCCGGGTGGGAGGTCCGATATGACCGGAGCATTGCTCACACTGATCGTCGCGCTGGCGGCGGTCGCCGCCGTGGTCTGGCTGGTCCGCAGGCATCAGGCGGACCAGGCCGCACAGCTCGACGACGCGAAGGCCGAGGCCCGCCGCTGGGTCGAGCGGCTCGGCGGCCAGGTGCTGTCGCTGACCGGGACCGACGAGCCGTCCCGGCAGGCGCTCGCCGACGCCGCGGAGCGCTACACCGCGGCCGGGTCGCAGATGGAGCAGGCACGGACCGTGCCCCAGACCCGCCAGGTCACCGAGACCGCGTACGAGGGCCTGTACTACGTGCGCGCCGCCCGGACCGCGATGGGGATGGACCCCGGCCCCGAGCTGCCGCCGCTCCCGGGTCAGGCGCGGGCCGGTGCGGTCACCGAGGAGCGCGAGGTCGAGGTCGAGGGGCGCACGCTGGGCGCATCGCCGCAGCCGACCGACCGCAACAACCACTACTACCCCGGTGGGACGGTGGCCGGGCGCCCGGTGCCGCGCGGCTGGTACTCCGAGCCGTGGTGGAAGCCCGCGCTGATCGGCGGGGCATGGGGCGTCGGATCGGCGCTGCTGTTCACCTCGCTGTTCAGCGGGATGGCCGGTGCCGACCAGGCCGCCTACGCCGGAGCCGACGGTATGGACGGCGGCGGTATGGACGGTGGCACGGACGGCGGCGGTATGGACGGCGCCGGCGGCGGCTTCGACGATCCCGGCGGGTTCGACGGCGGGGACGGCGGCGGCATGTTCGACGGCGGCGGCGACTTCGGCGGCGACTTCTTCTGACGCCCGGTCCGGACCCGGCGCGGTCCGGGGTCCGGTCAGGACTCGGCGGCCCGCGCCGGACGGGCCCGGCGGACCGGCCGCGCCGGCCGCCGGGTGGTGCCGCTGCTCGGGTCCGGCGGGCTGCTGAGCGAGGGTTCCGCGAGCCAGGCCGCGACCGCGTCGATCACGAACGCGGCGTCGGCCAGCGCGACGTCCGCCTCGGCGGTCGGGGCCGGCACGTCGGAGTGGTCGGCCAGGCCGCGCCGGTTGTACAGCGAGCGGAGCAGCCGCCCGGCCCGCGGGTCGAGCGAGCGCTCCCGGACCACCCGGCGGACGAACGCGCTGACCACGTCGGAGTGCTCGGCCCGGGTCTCCCCCAGCACGAGCAGCGCCGTCTCGGCGGCCCGGAACGCGGCGTGGAACGAGCGCGACACCGCCGCGTCGGCGTAGCCGTGCTCGGCGAGCAGCCGGGCGCCCGCGAGCTCGGTGCGGGCCCTGGCGATCCCGGGGCGGTGCCGGCCGGTGCTCATCGCACGCGCACCGCCTCGGCGCGGGCGCGGATCACCGTCGGATCGTCCGGCCGGGCGAGTTCGCGCTGACCGACCGGCAGCGCGCTGATCGTGAGCCCGCTGCGCTGGGTGTGCCGCCACAGCACCTCGTCCACCGAGGCGAGCTCCGACCACGGGTCGACCGGGGCCTCATCGTCGTCGAGCACCAGGAGCAGGTCGATCGAGGACTCCACCGATCCCTCGCCGCTGGCCCACGAGCCGAACAGCAGCACCTGCCGCAGTCGCGGCCCGTAGTGCGCGACGAGATCGTCGGCGACGGCCGCGGGCACGTCCTCGTTCGACGGGTCGGGATCGGGATGGCGGGCCCGGACGCGTTCGGCGTCGGCCTCGGAGATCAGCCCGGCGGTGGCCAGCCAGTCGACGGCGCGGCGCCGGGAGCGGGCGTCCCGGAAGCGGTACCACTGATCGCGCACCTCGGGGAACTCGAACAGCGTGTTCTTGAACCGGCGGAAGGCGCCCCGCCCGTCGATCGCCCGGTCCAGCAGCGCGCCGGCCCGCCGGTGCTGCACGCCCGCGGTGAAGTCGGACATGTCCCGGTACGACTCGCGGCTGGTCACCGGCTCGATCAGCACCCGGTCGCCGGCCGGCGGGGGGTCCCCCGCGGGGTGCGCCGCGACCGCCCCGGTGTCCGGATCGAGGTACCACCGGACGTCGGGCGACCGGTCGTCGAGCGCGTCGGCCAGCGCAGCCAGGTCGACGCGGCCGGGATCGAGCATGCCAGGACTCTAGTCCCGGGTCAGTCGTCGTCGCGCCAGAACAGCTGCGCGACCAGCACCGCGCCCCAGATGCCGATCGGGAACATCGGCCAGAAGAAGTTCAGCTGGCCGGACGCGATCGAGGTGATCCCCCAGATCGTGGTGAGCAGCACCGCGACCCCGGCCCACGACCGCCACTCCTTGGCGTACTCGCGGATCTGGTCGGCCCGCTCGGTCTCCGCCCGCTCCGCGCGCACCGCGGGCAGGTCCTTGCGGCGCACCCGGGGCAGGTCGGCCTCGAGCGCCACGAGATCGGCGCGCACCGTCGCCGCGTAGGCCGCGCGCAGCCGCTCGTCGTACTCGGTGAGCGACAGCCTGCCCTCGTCGTGGGCGAGCTTGAGGCGCTCGGCCGTCTCCTGTCGCTCGGCGTCGGACACCCGGATCAGGGCCTTGCCGTCGTCCCCCTGCTCGTCCCCCATACCGGCGAGGGTAGACCGGAATCAGCCGGTGGGGATCGGTCGTCCGACCGATCCGGTGGGGAGCGGGCGGCCGCGCCGGGTCGCGACGGCGACACCGGCCAGGCACAGCGCACCACCGGCCAGCGCCAGCGGGGCCGGGATCTCGCCGAGCAGGCCCCAGGAGAGCAGCACCACGATCGGCGGGACCGCGTAGGTGGCCGCCGCGAGCCGGCCGGCGCTCGTCCGGGACAGGGCGTATCCCCACGTCAGGAACGCGATCGCGGTCGGGAACACGCCGAGGTACACGGTCCCGGCGAGTGCCCCGGCCGGTGCGGTGGCGAGCTCGCCGAGCAGGGCGGGGAGGAACGGCAGCAGTGCCACGGTCCCGGCGAGCGCGCCGAGCCAGGTGACGGTCAGCGCGTCGATCCGGGCGAGCAGCCGCTTCTGCGCGACCGCGGCGCCGGCGTAGACCAGTGCCGCGACCAGCCCGAGGAGCACCCCGGCGACGTCGGTCCCGCCGGCCGAGGTGGTCGCCGCGATCAGCGCGACGCCGCCGAACGCGACCGCCATCCCGATCAGCAGCCGGACCGGGAAGCCCTCGCCGAGGAGCAGCCCGGCGAGCACCGCGACGACCACCGGTGCGACGTTCACCAGCAGCGCGGTGGTGCCGGCGTCCAGGTGCCGCTCGGCCGCATTGAGGGCCAGGTTGTAGAGCCCGAACCAGGCGGCGCCCCAGAGCGCGACCGCGCCGAGCAGTCCCGGCGCCGGCCGGGGCACCGGCCGGCCGCGCCGGGTGTGCACGGCCAGCACGATCGCCGTCAGCGTCGCCGAGCCGACCAGCATCCGGCCCAGCGCCAGCGCGCCCGGCGACAGGTCGTGGCCGACCGCCCGGATCCCGACGAACGCCGAGGCCCAGAGCACGACGGTGACAGTGGCGGCGGCGAGCGGGAGGAGCGCCCGGTACCGGGTGGGGAACGGCGTCATGTGCTCAGCCTGCTCCCGCAAACTATTAAGTACCAGCGACCATTCCTACCGATGGATTCAGTAGCGCTGTACGGTCGGCCGATGCTCGACACGCACCGCCTGCGGGTGTTCCGGTCCGTCGTCGCGAGCGGATCGGTCCAGGCGGCCGCCGCGAACCTGGGCTACACGCCGTCGGCGGTCAGCCAGCACGTCACCGCGCTGCAGCGGGAGACCGGGCTCGCCCTGTTCGAACGGGCCGGGCGTGGCCTGCGGGTGACGGCGGCCGGCACCGTGCTGGCCGAGCAGGCCGATGCGATCCTGGCCCGGCTCGGCGAGGCCGAGACCGTCGTGGCCGACCTGCGGGCCGGGCGGACCGGCACGCTGTCGCTGTCCTACTTCGCCTCCGTCGGCGCCGCCTGGCTGCCCGGCGTGGTGCACCGGCTGACCGCCGACTTCCCGGGCGTGCGTCTGGACCTGGCGCTGCGCGAGTCGCTGCCGGACGATCCGGCGCAGTGCTCGGACGTGCAGATCGCGGTCGAGCGGCCGGACTTCCGGGGCCGGCCCGGGTTCGGCGTGGTACACCTGCTCGACGATCCGTACGTCGTCGTCCTCCCGGACGGCCATCCGCTGGCCGGCCGGTCCGAGATCGAGCTGGCCGAGCTCGCCGGCGAGCGCTGGGTGGACAACGACTTCGCCCGCGGCTGGTGCCGGCGCAATCTCGTCGAGGCCTGCTCGGCCGCCGGGTTCCGGCCGCCGTTCCACGTGGAGGCGCACGACTACCCGACCGCGCTGGCCTTCGTCGGGGCCGGGATCGGGATCACCGTGCTCCCCGAACTCGGGGCGGTGCGGCTCCCGGCCGGGACCCGGGCGGTCCCGCTCGTCCGGCCGGTGCCGGTGCGCACGATCCTGGCGGTGGTGCGCGAGGCCGTCGCGAGCACCCCGCCGGTCGTCGCCGCGCTCGCCGCGCTCCGCACGGTCGCGGCGCTCACCCCTGCGGCCGCACCACGATCTCGGTGAGGTGCGCGTCCCGGCTCGCGGTCAGCGCCGCGAGCACGGCGGACGCGACCGACTCCGGGCGCAGGAAGCGTGATCCGTCGTACTCGCCGCCCTCGTGCGCGACGACCGCCCGCTGCATCGCGGTGTCCACCCGGCCGGGATGCACCGAGGTGACCCGGATGCCGCGGGCCGACTCCTCGGCGCGCAGCGCGTCGCCGAACGCGCGCAGCGCGAACTTGCTGGCCGCATAGGACACCCAGCCGGGCCTGGCGGTGAAGCCCGCGCCGGAGTTCACCAACACGACGTCGGCCCCGCCGGCCGCACCGGCCGCGCGCAGCGCCGGCAGCAGCAGCCGGGTGGCCTCGGCGACGGCGACCACGTTCACGTCGAACTGCCTGCGCCAGGCCTGCGCCGGGGTCGCCTCGACGGTCCCGAGCTCGCCGGTCCCCGCGGAGTGCACCAGCGCGTCGAGCCGGTCGATCCCGGCCAGCGCGCCGGCCAGCGCCGCGTCGTCGGTGAGCTCGACGGCGAGGGTGCGGACGCCGACCGGGCCGGCCGCGGTGAGCTCGTCGGCGACCGCGGCCAGACGCTCCTCGTCGCGCCCGCCCAGGATCAGGTCGTAGCGCGGCGCGAGCTGCCGGGCGACGGCGGCGCCGATGCCCTGGGAGGCACCGGTGATCAGGGCGAGCGGGCGGTGCGAAGCGGTCATGCGCCGGAACCTACGGCGCGCTGCCGGGTCCGCGTGCGGCGGACCCCGCGGCTCAGATCCGGCGCGCCGAGTTGAACGGCATCCGGTCCATGTCGTCGATCTTCACCGGCTTGCCGCTGGTCGAGGCGTGCACGATCTGGCCGCCGCCGATGTAGATGCCGACGTGGCTGACCGGGCTGTAGAAGAAGACCAGGTCACCGGGCTGCAGCTCGGAGCGGCTGACCGGGGTGCCCGCGGTCGCCTGGGCGCGGCTGGTGCGCGGCACGTCCTTGCCGGCGGCGGAGAACGCGTAGGACACCAGGCCGGAGCAGTCGAAGGCGCTCGGGCCGGTGGCGCCCCAGCTGTAGGGCTTGCCGATCTGGGCCATCGCGGTGGACAGCGCGGTCTGGCGCGCGGCGACGGCCTGGCCGGCCTGTGCGGCCGCGTCGGTGGCGGCGGCGACGTTCTGCGCGGCCGGGTTGCCCGCGGTGGTGAGCGAGACGGGCAGCACGTTCGTGGCGGGCACGACGTCGTGGGTGACCGTCGCGGTGCCGAGTTCGGGAGTGGCGTCCGGGGCCGGGGCCGCGGTGGCGGCGGGAAGCACGGACAGGGCTGCGGCCGCGGCGGCGGTGGTGGCCACGACGGCGACGCGGAGCGCCGGAGCGGTGGGACGCTGGGGCACGGTGTTTCCTCGGGGGGTAGCACCGCCGGCGAGCCGTGGGGGCGGGGTGCGCAGGCCCGGGGGGAGTGCGTGGAGCGGCGCTGGGTACGCCGTGTCCGGTGGCCGTGCAGCCCGCCCGCGTCGTCGTCCGGCGGAGACCCTGCGCCCTGCACCCCGGTTGGGCTCAGGTCGCGCAAGGCCGAAGGCGACATTACGAACAGATATCGCCCGGATAAATGACCCAGCACACAATAACGGGATGACTGCGCTCACGGACAATTTCGAGAAGATTCCAGATTGGAGACTTCCTGTTCCGAAAACGGCATCGGCCCGGCGGTGACCTGGGTGGTCGCCGCCGGGCCGATGCCCGGAGAAATCGATCAGCTGTCGATCTCGCCCCGGATGAACGACTCCACCTTGTCCCGTGCGACGGAGTCCCGGTACTGCTCCGGCGGGGACTTCATGAAGTAGCTCGACGCGGACAGCAGCGGTCCGCCGATACCGCGGTCCTTCGCGATCTTGGCCGCACGGACGGCGTCGATGATGATCCCGGCCGAGTTCGGGGAGTCCCAGACCTCGAGCTTGTACTCCAGGTTCAGCGGGACGTCACCGAACGCCCGGCCCTCCAGCCGGACGTAGGCCCACTTGCGGTCGTCCAGCCAGGCGACGTAGTCGGACGGGCCGATGTGCACGTTGCCCCGGCCCATGTCCCGGTCCACCTGGGAGGTCACCGCCTGGGTCTTGGAGACCTTCTTGGACTCCAGCCGGTCCAGCTCCTTCATGTTCAGGAAGTCCATGTTCCCGCCCACGTTGAGCTGCATGGTGCGGTCGAGCTGCACCCCGCGGTCCTCGAACAGCGTCGCCAGCACCCGGTGCGTGATGGTCGCGCCGACCTGGGACTTGATGTCGTCGCCGACGATCGGCACGCCCGCGGCGCGGAACTTCTCCGCCCACACCGGATCCGACGCGATGAACACCGGAAGCGCGTTGACGAACGCGACACCCGCGTCCAGCGCGGCCTGGGCGTAGTGCCGGTCCGCCTCCTCGCTGCCCACCGGCAGGTAGGAGACCAGCACGTCGGCGCCCGCGTCGCGCAGCGCCTGCGCGACGTCGACCGGTTCGTCGTCGGACTCGGTGATCGTCTCCCGGTAGAAGCGGCCGAGGCCGTCCAGGGTCGGGCCGCGCTGCACGGCCACGCCGATCGGCGGCACGTCCGCGATCTTGATGGTGTTGTTCTCGCTGGCCGAGATGGCGTCGGCGAGGTCGTGGCCGACCTTCTTGGCGTCGACATCGAACGCGGCCACGAACGTCACGTCCCGGACGTGATAGCCGCCGAAGTCGACGTGCATCAGGCCGGGGACCTGGGTCGACGGGTCGGCGTCCGCGTAGTAGTGGACACCCTGGACCAGCGACGCCGCGCAGTTACCCACGCCGACGACCGCGACCCGAACCTGGCTCATGTCAGGCTCCTCCTGTTGTCTCGTCCTGTCGTTCCCCGCCGGACCCGGGTCCGGCGTCCGTTCCGGCGCCGTCGCCGGGGATGGTCTCGTGTGGCTGTTCGGCGTTCTCGGCCGCGATCAGCTCGTTCAGCCAGCGCACCTCGCGCTCGGAGCTCTCCAGTCCGAGGCGGTGCAGCTCGCGGGTGTAGCGGTCGATCTGCTCGCCGGTCCGGCCGAGCGCGGCGCGCAGGCCGTCCCGGCGCTCCTCCACCGCCCGGCGCCTGCCCTCCAGGATCCGCAGTCGCGTGTCGGCCGGCGTCCGCGAGAAGAACGCCAGGTGCACGCCGAAGCTGCTGTCCTCCCACGCCTGCGGTCCGGCGTCGTCGAGCAGCTCGCCGAACCGTTCCTTGCCCTCTGCGGTGATCCGGTACACGCGGCGGCCGCGCCGGGACCAGCCGGCCCCGACCGCACGCTCGACGTCGGCGGGATCCGGCCCGGTCTCGGCGATCAGTCCGGCCCGCAGCAGCCTGCGCAGTGCCGGGTAGAGCGAGCCGTAGGAGAATGCCCGCAGACCACCCAGTCGACGGCCGAGCTGCTTGCGCAGCTCGTAGCCGTGCAGCGGTCCTTCCTGGAGCAACCCGAGAACGGCGAACTCCAGCACCGCACGCCCCCCTCGCTGCCGCGCGATCCCGGACGGACCGCGGCCCGACCATATCGGCCCGATACATCGGTTCGCTCGTCGAATGATCGTCGTCACAACGACCACCGATCCGGACGAGTGCCCCGACCAGGCACGGAACGGGCCACCGGCACGGGACGGGCGGTCGGCGCGGATCACGGTCGCGCGTACCCTGGTCGAGTGCTCAGCCCGCGACAGGTGGTGGACTACGCCCTGCAGCGCCGCGCGCTGCTGGCCGACGTCCGTGCCGGTCGGGTCGATCCCGAGGAGGTGTGCGACGCCGGTGCCTACCTGCAGCGTGCTGCCCGCTTCCACGGCCGGACCGTCGACGAGACCTGCCCGGTCTGCCGCCGGGACCAGCTCAGCCAGGTGTCCTGGGTGTTCGGCGAGGCACTGCGGCACATCTCCGGTTCGGCCCGCTCCACCGAGGACCTGGAGCAGCTCGCGGCGCACCACCGCGAGTTCACCGTGCACGTGGTCGAGGTCTGCCGGACCTGCCGGTGGAACCACCTGGTCCGCTCGTTCGTCCTCGGCACCGGCCGTCCGCGCGGCGGCCGCCGGACGGCGGGTGGCTGAGCCCGTGTCGCCCCGCCCGCCGACCCGGCCGCCGAGCCAGGTGCACGTGCCGGCCCACCTGCCGGCCCGCCCGCCGGTCACGGACCGCGCGCCGGAGCCCACCGGGCCCGCCGCGGCGCGGGTCCGGCCACCGACCACCGCCGTCCCGGGCACCCCCGACCCGGCGACCGGCGGACCAGCGAGACCGCACCCCACGGAGCCGCCCGGTGAACGACGAGCGTGACCCCCGACGCACCCCGCCACCCGGACTGCCGCCTCCCCCCGGCCGCCCGCTCCCCCCGCCGGCTCCCCGCCCCGGCGCCGGGCCCCGTCGGCCCGGTCCGCCGGCCCCGCCACCGCCCGGACCGCCCCCCGGCCGTCCGGGCCCGAACCCGCGCCCGGGGCCGCCCGGCGCGCCCCCGCCCGTCCCGCAGGGGGGCAGGCCCCGGCCGCTCCCCCAGCCGCCGCCACCGCTGCTGACCCACGAGGACTCCGGCATCGGCAACTTCGGCGCGGTCGCCTACGGCGCCCAGCAGGCCCCGCCGTCCCCGCCGCAGCGGCCCGGCCCGCCCCGCGGCGGTGCTCCCGCGCCGGCCGCGGCGCCGGGCCGGACCGGTGGCCCGCCCGGGCCGCCCGGCCGCACCGACGGCCGCCGCCCCGGCGGTGACGGCGGCGACGGGCGCAGGCCGAGCCGCAGGCGCCGGATCCGGAACTGGCTCATCGCCGCGGCCGGGGTCTCGGTGCTCGGCCCGCTGGTCGCCTTCGCGATCGGCTGGCTGGTCTTCCCGGTGCCGGCCGCTGACGACATCGCGGTCACCCAGGTGGCGACGTTCACCTACGCCGACGGCGCGCCGCTGGCGACCGTGCGGCCCGGCAACGTGAACCGCATCAGCGTCACGCTGGACCGGATCCCGGTGCCCGTGCAGCAGGCCGTGCTGTCCGCCGAGGACCGCAGCTTCTTCTCCAATCCCGGCTTCGACATCTCCGGAATCGGCCGGGCGGTGATCAACCAGCTGACCGGCGGCATCGGCGGCGGCTCGACGATCACCCAGCAGTACATCAAGGTGACCACCGGGGACGACCAGAACTCGCTGTTCCGCAAGTTCCGCGAGGTGGTGCTGGCGGCGAAGATCTCCAAGGAGATGACGAAGGAACAGATCCTGGAGAACTACCTGAACGCGATCTACCTGGGCCGCGGGGCCTACGGCGTGCAGGCTGCCAGCCAGGCGTACTTCGGCAAGGACGTGTCGGAGCTGAGCGTCTCCGAGGGGGCGATGCTGGCCGGAGTGATCCAGTCGCCGTCGCGCTGGGACCCGGCGAAGAACCTGGACATGTCGCAGCAGCGCTGGAACTTCGTGCTCGACGGCATGGTGGGGCAGAACTGGCTCAGCCAGGCCGAGCGGGACCAGCAGCAGTTCCCCCGCTGGAACGAGTCGTCCGCCGCCGAGGGCGGCGGCATCCCCGGCGACGACCGGGGACACATCTACAACGCCGCCCGCGGCGAGCTGGAGGGGCTCGGCATCTCCGAGACCGAGCTCAACACCCAGGGGCTCACGATCACCACCACGATCGACCCGGCCGCCCAGGAGCAGGCCGCCGAGGCCGTCGCGCAGAGCCTGGACGGGCAGCCGGAGAACCTGCGCTCGTCGCTGGTGTCGGTCGATCCGCGGACCGGTGCCGTGATCGCCTACTACGGCGGCGAGAACGGCGTCGGGCTGGACTACGCGTCCGTGCTGAAGCAGCCCGGGTCGTCGTTCAAGCCGTTCGTGGTCGCCGCGGCGCTGCAGGCGCCCGACCCGATCGGCCTGGGCACCACCTACGACGGGTCGTCGCCGCAGACGCTGGCCGGCACCCGGGTCACCAACTCCGAGGGCGTGAGCTGCGCGAACTGCTCGGTCAAGGAGGCGATGACCAAGTCGATCAACACCGTCTTCTACCGGATGGGCCTCGACGTCGGCCCGGCGCGCGTCGCCGATGCCGCGCACCAGGCCGGCATCCCCGCCGACCTGCTGCCGGACCCGACCGGCGGCATCTCGCTCGGCGACCGTGAGGTGCACCCGAAGGACATGGCGGCGGCCTACGCGACGTTCGCCGCGGACGGCGTGAAGCGCGCGCCGTACATGGTCAGCAAGGTCACCGCCAACGACGGCCGGGTGATCTACGACCGCGGCGGGACCGACGACGGCGAGCAGGTCATGCCCCAGGAGGTCGCGCGCAACGTCACCGAGTCGATGACCGACGTCGCGAGCTCGTCCCGGATCGGCCTCAACGGCGGGCGCCCGGTCGCGGTCAAGACCGGCACCGTGCAGAGCTCGGTCGAGGGCCAGAACAACGACGCGTGGACCGTCGGCTACACGCCGTCGGTCTCCACCGCCGTCTGGGTCGGCACCGACGACAACTCGCCGATCCGCAACGCCTCCGGCAACGCGATCTTCGGCCGGATGCTGCCCGGCCAGATCTGGCAGTCGTTCATGGACGACGTGCTGCGCGGCACCCCGCCCGAGCAGTTCTCCAGCTTCCGGCCGATCGGCGAGGCCCCGCCGGCCCGCAACGTCTCCGCCGACACCGGCTCCGGCGACGACTCGTCCTCGGCCGGGGAGAGCACGGAGCCGAGCCGGGAGCCCGAGGAGGGCCGGGACCGCAACGGCGACGAGGGCGGCGGGCGCGACGGCTCCGGCGGCGACGGCGACTCCTCCGACGACGGCTCCGGTGGCGACGGGGGCGGCGACCGCAACCCGTTCGAGAACGGCGACCCGTTCTCCGACGGCGGCGGCCCGGACTCCGGTGGCGGCCAGGACGGCTCCGACGACCCGAACGGCGGTGGGGGCTGAGCGACCCCGGCCGCCCCGGCGCCGATCCCCCCGGGGAACCGCACACCGGGGACGGCCCGACCGTCCGCGAGGTCCCGAGCTGGACCGAGCCGCTCGCCCGCTCGGCCAGCCGGCTGGTCGGCGGCCCGCTCGGCAGGCACGCGCTGATCGGCCGGGCCCGCTACTGGACGCCGCTGCGGGCCGTGCTGCTGCTCGCCGTCGTCGTGCTGGCGATGAGCTGGCTCGGCAAGGCGGCCTGCCTGCAGGAGTACCGCACCGCGGACGGCGTGCTGGCGCTCGACTGGCGCAACGACCGCCAGTACGTGGCGATGTGCTACTCCGACACGGTCCCGCTCTACGGCCTGGAGGGGCTCGCCGACGACGGCGTCCCCTACCGCGACGCCTGGTTCGAGACCCGCTCCGACGGCACCCGGGTCGAGCGCTGGATGGAGTACCCGGTGCTCACCGGGTTCTTCCAGTACCTCAACGCGCAGCTCACCGACGGCTGGCAGTGGCTGGCGGAGCGGCTGCCGCTGCCGACCGCGCTCGACGTCGTCGTCTACTTCAACATGACGGCCTTCTGGCTGTCGGCCGCCTGGCTCACGGTGGTCTGGGCGGTGCTGCGGCTGCGGCCGGACCGGCCGTGGGACGCCGCGCTGGTCGCGCTGTCCCCGCTGGCGCTGGTGCACGTGTTCACCAACTTCGACGCGCTCACCGTCGCCCTCGCCACCGGCGCCCTGCTGGCGCTGCGCCGGGACCGGCCCGGCTGGGCCGGCGTCCTGATCGGGCTCGGCGCCGCCGCGAAGCTCTACCCGCTGCTGCTCCTGGTGCCGATCCTGCTCGTCGGGTGGCGGCGCCGCTCCGACGGCGGCCTGGTGCGGGCCGGCTGGGCGACCGGCGCCGCGGTCGCCGCCTGGACCGCGGTCAACCTGCCGGTCGCGCTCGCCTGGCCGCGCGGCTGGGCGGAGTTCTTCCTGCTCAACCGCACCCGTCCGGCCGATCCGGACTCGATCTGGTACTCGCTGAGCTGGTTCACCGGCTGGGCCGGGTTCGACGATCCACTCGTCGACGGGGCCCCGCCGACCATCCTGAACGCGGTCACCGCGGTGCTGATGGTGCTCGCCGTCTCCGCCATCGCCTGGCTCGCGCTGCGCGCCCCGCAACCGCCGGCCGTCGCGGAGCTCGCCTTCCTGTGCGTCGCCGCGTTCCTGCTGGTCAACAAGGTGTGGAGCCCGCAGTACTCGCTCTGGCTGGTGCCGCTCGCGGTGCTGGCGATCCCGCGCTGGCGGCTGCTGCTCGGCTGGATGGTGATCGACGCCCTGGTCTGGGTGCCGCGGATGTACCAGTACCTCGGCGTGGCCGACAAGGGCCTGCCGATGGAGCCGTTCCTGGTCACCGTCCTGGTCCGGGACGCCGTCGTGGTGACGCTGTGCGTGCTGGTGGTGCGGCAGATCCTGCGGCGCGGGCGGGACACCGCGCCCGACCCGGTCTGGCCGCCCGCGACCCGGGCGGCGGCCCGCACCTGACCCGCCGCGCCGCACCCCGCCCCGCCCACCGCCCCGCCCCACCGCGCCCCGCCGGTGACGGGTGACGGTGGTCTCGCGGGGCAGGCCACCGCGCACGGGTGCGGAAGTATCGGGGCATGGGCGACGACGCGGTGGTCCCGGACCGGGTGCAGCAGCGGCTGCGGGAACGGATCGAGGCGGCGCTGCCGGTGCTGCAGCGGCGCGCCGCGACCGACACCGAGCGGGCCGGGAAGCGGCCCGCGTCGGTCACGATGACGCTGCTCCCGGTGCCGGGTGCGACCGGCGACGGCCCGCTGGCCACCGAGGTCGCGTTCGTACTCACCCGCCGGGCCCGGTCGCTGCGCGCGCACTCCGGGCAGTGGGCGCTGCCCGGCGGCCGGCTCGACGCGGGCGAGACGGCCGAGCAGGCCGCCCGCCGCGAGGTCGCCGAGGAGGTCGGCCTGGACCTCGGCCCGGACCGGGTGCTCGGCCTGCTCGACGACTACCCCACCCGCTCCGGGTACGTCATCACGCCGGTGGTGCTCTGGGCGGGCGGTGCCGGGGAGCCGGTCCCGAACCCGGACGAGGTCGCGGAGCTGCACCGGCTCCCGCTCGCCGAGATCGACCGCGAACCCCGCTTCCTGACCATCCCGGAGTCCGGGTCCCCGGTGATCCAGGTGCCGCTGTTCGACCGCTACGTGCACGCTCCGACCGGTGCGGTGCTGCACCAGTTCCGGGAGGTCGTGCTGCACGGGCGGCCGACCAGGGTGGCGCACCTGGAGCAGCCGGTGTTCGCCTGGCGGTGACTCAGCTCCGCGTGTGCTCGCGGAGGTACGCGATGTCGGCGGCCTGGCCTTCGGCCGGGGTCTCCACGACCACCGGCGCGCCGGCCTCGGCGACGACGGCGGCCAGCTCGTCGGGCGGGATGGTGCCCGCACCGATGTTGGCGTGCCGGTCGCGGGCGGAGTCGAACGGGTCGCGCGAGTCGTTCAGGTGGATCAGGTCGATCCGGCCGGTGATCGCCTTCGCCCGCGCCACGATCCCGGCGAGCTCCTCCCCGCCGGCGAACGCGTGACAGGTGTCCAGGCAGAACCCGACGCCGAACTCGCCCACCGCGTCCCACAGCCGGCCGAGCGCGTCGAACCGGCGGGCCATCGCGTTGTCCCCACCCGCGGTGTTCTCGATCAGGACCGGCACGTCGAAGCCGTGCTCGCCGGCCTGGCGCTCGACGAACTTGCGCCAGTTGTCGATCCCGGCGGCCGGGTCCTCGCCCGCGGTGACGTGACCGCCGTGCACCACCAGGCCGAACGCGCCGACCTCGGCCGCGCCGGCCAGGTGCTGCTGCACGATCTTGCGGGACGGGATCCGGATCCGGTTGTTCGTGGACGCCACGTTCGCGGTGTAGGGGGCGTGCACCACGACCGCGACCCCGGACCCGGCCAGCTCGGCGGCCCGCGGGTGCGGCGGCGGCTTCTTCCAGCCCTGCGGGTCGGAGAGGAAGAGCTGGATCACCTCGGCCCCCACCTCCTCGGCCGCGGCCAGCGGGTCCTCGGCGTCGCGGACGTGTGCTCCGATCTGCATGCGGGTCACGGTAGCGAGCGCCCCCGACAGAACCGCCCGGGCGCCCGCGTACCCGCAGGTGGGGCGCCGGACGGCCGTTGGTAGCCTTGCCCGGTCATCCCGCAGGTCCGCTGCCGGCTCCGGCCGTGCGGCGATTCTGTCGGGGGGCACTGAGAACCTCCTGTCACGGCCGTCCGGGCCGTGACCGTTTTCGAGTCCATAGGAGGTGAGTGGTTCTCATGCGTCACTACGAGGTCATGGTCATCCTCGACGGCAGCCTGGACGAGCGCACCGTGCAGCCGTCCCTGGAGCAGTTCCTCACCGTCGTGAAGAGCGACGGCGGATCGGTCGAGAAGATCGAGGTCTGGGGCAAGCGCCGGCTGGCCTACGAGATCAGGAAGCAGAGCGAGGCCATCTACGCGGTCGTCGAGATCGCCGCGGAGCCCGCCACCGTCGCCGAGCTGGACCGCCAGCTGGGTCTGAACGAGTCCGTGCTGCGCACCAAGGTGCTGCGCAAGGACGTCACCCGCACGCCGGCGCCCGCCGCCGGCTGAGAGGGGCTGTCATGGCCGGCGAGACCGTGATCACCGTCGTGGGAAACCTGACGGCCGATCCCGAGCTGCGGTTCACCCCCTCCGGCGCCGCCGTCGCCAACTTCACCGTCGCGTCGACGCCGCGGACCTTCGACCGCCAGTCCGGCGAGTGGAAGGACGGCGAGGCGCTGTTCCTGCGCTGCAACATCTGGCGGCAGGCGGCGGAGAACGTCGCCGAGTCGCTGACCCGCGGTGCGCGGGTCGTCGTGCAGGGGCGGCTGCGGCAGCGGTCCTTCGAGACCCGTGAGGGCGAGAAGCGCACCGTCGTGGAGATGGAGGTCGACGAGGTCGGCCCCTCGCTGCGCTACGCGACCGCCAAGGTCAACAAGGTCAGCCGGGGCGGAGGCTCCGGCGGCTTCGGTGGCGGTGGCGGCTACGAGGGCGGAGGCTCCGGCGGCTTCGGCGGTGGCGGCCAGCAGGGCGGTGGCTCCGGCGGAGGCAACTCCAGCGGCGGCTATGACGACCCCTGGGGTTCGGCCCCGCCCGCCGGGAGCGGCGCGGCGTCCGACGACGAGCCCCCTTTCTGATCCACGTACCCACCGCCCGTCACGGGCGGTAGACCCACCAGGAGCACCACCATGGCCAAGGCCATCGTGCGCAAGCCGAAGAAGAAGGTTTGCGCGTTCTGCAAGGACAAGGCCCAGCAGATCGACTACAAGGACACCGGTCTGCTGCGGAAGTTCATCTCGGACCGGGGCAAGATCCGTGCCCGTCGGGTGACCGGCAACTGCCGTCAGCACCAGCGGGACGTCGCCGTCGCGGTCAAGAACTCCCGCGAGGTCGCCCTCCTGCCCTACACCTCGACCGCGCGCTGACGAGGAGAACGCAGATGAAGCTCATCCTCAACGCCGACGTCCCGAACCTGGGCGCGCCCGGCGACATCGTCGAGGTCAAGGACGGCTACGGCCGCAACTACCTGCTGCCGCGCAAGCTCGCGGTCGTCGCCACCCGCGGTGCCGAGAAGCAGGTCGAGCAGATCCGCCGGGCCCAGAAGACCCGCGAGATCCGGGACCTCGGGCACGCCCAGCAGGTCGACTCGCAGCTGCGCAACCTGAACGTGACCGTCCCGGCCAAGGCCGGCGACAACGGCAGGCTGTTCGGCTCGGTCACCCCGACCGCCGTCGTCGAGGCGGTCAAGGCGTCCGGCGGTCCGACGCTGGACAAGCGGATCGTCGACGTCCCGGGTCACATCAAGACCCTGGGCAAGCACCAGGTGCAGGTGCGCCTGCACCCGGAGGTCACCACCGAGCTGCCGATCGCGGTCGTCGCGAGCTGAGCGGTGCGGTGGTCGATCGACCACTGAGAGTAGTCAGAGCGGTGTCCGGAGCCGAGTGCTCCGGGCACCGCTCTGTCGTATGCACGGACCGGCCCGCGATGGGTCGGCGACCGGTCCGCGGACGCGCTCCGGAGTCGCGAGTGGACGGGACCGCCCGGTCGGGTGAGGACGGACCGGATCCGCTGTCACACAGACGACACGCCGCGCGGTGACGATCGGCTCGTCGGGCGGGGCTGTGGACGCGCCGGGCGGTGAACGGTGTCCGGCGCACTCCGACACGCCGGAAGCGGCCCTGCGACGACACGCCAGAGCGATGTTGTCCACAACTGTCCCCATGCCATTGACCAGCGCCTATGGCGGAAATCGATGCGCTGTCCCCAGGTTGTCCACAGCACGGTCCCGGGATGGGCGGCGGTCGTGCACAGGCCGTCCCCAGGTTGATCACCAGGCCGGTTGGTGCCGGGGGTGCGCGCCGACCTAGCCTCGGTCCGACCGGCTCGGCAGTACGTCCCGCACCCGCCCGCACGACAGGCGGCCCGGTGGCGGGCGCCCGGGCCGGACCATCACGGGAGACCCACGCGAGTACGCCGAGGACGGCTCTCGCGCTTCGAACGTGTGTTCGCTATGCTGTCCACCGGGGGTGACGCTGCGTATGGCTCTGACGGACGATCGTCCCACCGGCCGGCCTCGAGCCGTTCGCGACGAGGACCAGGCGGGCGGCTCCGGCAGCGGCGGTAGCGGCACCTTCGATCGTCAGCCGCCGCAGGATCTCACCGCGGAGCAGTCGGTACTGGGCGGCATGCTCCTGAGCAAGGACGCGATCGCCGACGTCGTCGAGGTGCTCCGCCCGGAGGACTTCTACCGTCCCGCGCACCAGACGGTCTACGAGACGATCCTGGACCTCTACGGCCGCGGTGAGCCGGCCGACGCGGTGACCGTGTCGGCCGAGCTGCAGCGCCGCGGTGAGCTGGTGCGCCTGGGCGGTGCGCCGTACCTGCACACCCTCATCGCGACGGTGCCGACCGCGGCGAACGCGGCGTACTACGCGGAGATCGTCGGGGAGAAGGCGATCCTGCGCCGGCTGGTCGAGGCCGGCACCCGGATCGTGCAGCTCGGCTACCACGGAGCCGAGGGCGGCGAGGTCGACGAGGTTGTCGACCGGGCGCAGGCCGCGGTCTACGAGGTCACCGAGCGCACCACCACCGAGGACTACACGGTGCTGGAGGAGCTCCTTCAGCCGACGATGGACGAGATCGACGCGATCGCCTCCCGCGGCGGCATGTCCTCCGGCGTCCCCACCGGGTTCGCCGATCTCGACGCCGTCACCAACGGTCTGCACCCCGGGCAGATGGTCGTCGTCGCGGCCCGGCCCGGGCTCGGGAAGAGCACCCTGGGGTTGGACTTCGCCCGCTCCTGCTCCATCAAGAACGGCATGACCAGCGCGTTCTTCTCACTGGAGATGAGCAAGTCCGAGATCGTCATGCGACTGCTCTCGGCGGAGGCACGGATCCGGCTGGCCGACATGCGGGCCGGCCGGATGTCCGACGAGGACTGGACGCGGATGGCGCGGCGGATGTCGGAGATCTCCGAGGCGCCGCTCTACATCGACGACTCGCCGAACCTGACGCTGATGGAGATCCGGGCCAAGGCGCGCCGGATGAAGCAGCGCAACGACCTGAAGCTGATCATCCTGGACTACCTGCAGCTGATGACCTCGGGCCGCAAGGTCGAGTCCCGCCAGCAGGAGGTCTCGGAGTTCTCCCGGCAGATCAAGCTGCTCGCCAAGGAGCTCGAGGTGCCGGTGGTCGCGATGAGCCAGCTGAACCGTGGTCCCGAGCAGCGGACCGACAAGCGGCCGATGCTGTCCGACCTGCGTGAGTCCGGATCCATCGAGCAGGATGCCGACATGGTGGTGCTGCTGCACCGCCCGGACGCCTTCGAGCAGGACGACCCGCGGGCCGGCGAGGCGGACCTGATCCTGGCCAAGCACCGTAACGGCCCGACGACGACGATCACCGTGGCGCACCAGCTGCACTACAGCCGGTTCTCCGATCTCGCGCACGGCTGAGCGCCCGGCAGCGCCAGCACCGGCGCGCGGGCGGCGGTACGACGTGGCGTGCGGCCCGGTGACCGCGGCGCGGGACGTGGCGGCAGCGCGGCGGTGGCCGCGGCACGGTGAGCGGCACGGTGAGCGGCATGGTGAGCGTGGCCCGCGGCCCGCTCAGCCCCCGGATCGGCGCCGCTGCGGCACGGTGGCCGCGACGCCCAGCGACAGCGCGGCGAGCACGATCCCGGCGATCACCACCGGCACCGCCACCATGACCGCTCCGGCCAGCAGCACCAGCAGGGACACCCCCAGCAGCACCGACGGCAGCGGCCCGGCCCCGTGCACCGAACGACCCGACCCGCCGGGGCCGTGCAGCAGGCGCCCCGGCGCGGCCGGACGCAGCAGGCTCCCCGGGGTGGCCGGACGCAGCGGGCGCCCCGGGCCGGCCGGCCGGTTCGCGCCGGTGAGCGCCGCGAACCGGCGCACCAGGCGTGGATCGGTGAGCCGCAGCTGGATCTCGATCTCGTGCAGCCGCCGTGTCTCGCGCTCGCTCAGCACAGAAGCACCCCTCGGAGTCTCGACCGGCGCACGGGAGCACCGGTGGGGAGCCTGGGGCGACGTCGATCCGGGCGTTCAGGGCAGACTACGTGACCTGATCGTGACCTTGACAGCCGGGCGAACGGGGTCACAGTGCCGGTGCTCACGCCGCACCGGCCCGGGTCACCAGATGGAGACGCGGTCCCGCCGGGGCCCGGCCGGGGCGCCGATCCTGCTGCACAGACCGGTCCACGAGCGGTCCGGGGCCGGTGTCCTGGCGGGCCGGGACCGCAGCCAGCGCAGCTGGAGGTCCGGGTCGTCGGGATCGACGGTCGTCCGGCCCCGGCGGCTCGGCCTGCCCGCCGACCGGGTCTCGACGATCGTGCCGTCGGTGAGCGCCTGCACGCCGTGCAGGCAGCCGGGCGGGACCAGCAGCAGCCGCCCGCCGTCCAGCACGGACACGGCGAGCCGGCCGAACGTCTCGGCATCCGGGCGGGCGTCGATCACGACCGCGTAGCCGGCTCCGCGGGACACGTCGAGCAGCACCGCCTCGGCCCGGTGCAGGTGCAGGCCGTCCACCGCGTCCCGGGCCACCCGGCGCCTGCGGCGCACCGCGAACGCGTCCGGCCCCGGCGGCCCGACGAGCAGCGACCCCGGTACCACGGTCCTCAGCACGCTCACCCGCCGCTCCCCCCGCCGCTCCGGTCACGCCCGGTGGCGTGTCCGGGCCCCGGCCCGTTTCTCGTACCCGGGACGACAACGAGCGAGAGCGCCGTTGGTGACGCTCGGCGAACATGTGCTGCTCCGAACGGGTGGCCGAGGCGTAGCCGCCGTAGCGGACTACTATCGTCGATAGTTGATCGGAGGTGGGCGCCGTGCCGGAACCGGTGCGTTGCCGCGCCTGCCGTTCCGATCGCGGCGAGATCGTCCTCGACCTCGGTGAACAGCCCCCGTGGGACCGCATGCCGCTGCGGGACGCGCCGCTGCCCGATCCGGTCGCCCCGCTGCGGATGTGGCTGTGCGGGCGCTGCGGCCTGGCCCAGCTCGCCGACGACGTGCCGGTCGCCGAGGAGCTGCACGGCGTCGAGCCGCTGGCGTTCGCCGCGCAGAGCGACCGGTCGGTCGCCCGGCTCGCCGACGCCCGCCTGGTCCGTCCCGGCGGCCGGGTGGCCGAGTTCGGCAGCCCGCACGGTGAGTCCTGGCTGGCCCGGCTGACCGGCCGGGGGATGACCGCGCTCGACCCGGCGGATCCCGGGGCCGGGCCCGCCGACCTGGTGGTCGACGTCTACGGGCTGCTGCACGAGCCGGACCAGCGGACCGCGCTGCGCCGCCGCGCCGCCCTGCTCGCCCCGGGCGGGACGCTCGCCCTGCAGCTCCTGTCGCTGGGCACCGTGCTGCGCGAGGGCCAGTGGTACGACCTGCGGCACGGTCACCACGCCTACTGGTCGCTGCCCGCGCTGGACGCGGCGCTGCGCGGGCACGGGATCGGCCTGCACCGCGCCTGGTGGTACCCGCTCTCCGGCGGAACGCTGCTCGTCACGGCCCGGGCCGGGGCCGAGCCGGAGGCCGGGGCCCGGCGGCTGCTCAGCGCCGAGGACGGGCTCGGTGTCCGGACCGCGGCCGGGCTGCACCGGTTGCAGGCCGACGCCGACGGCACCGGCGCGCTGCACGCCTGGCTGGTTGCCGAGCGTGCCGCGGGCCGCACCGTCGCCGCCTACGGCGCCGCGTCGCGGGCGGTCCCCCTGGTCTGCCGGGCCGGGATCCGGTCGGACCTGCTCGCGGCGGTCGGCGACGCGGCGCCGGCGAAGCAGGGCAGGCGGATGCCCGGCACCGACGTGCCCGTCGTCGCCCCGGCGGAGCTGGCGCGGCTGCAGCCCGACCGGGTCGTGCTGTTCATGCCGGAGCTCGCCGACGAGGTGCGCGCGGAGCTGCCGGGGATCGAGGCGGCCGGGGGCCGGTGGGTCGTCCTCGATCCGGCTCCGCGGCTGCTCGGCCGGGTGGCGGAGGAGCGGCCCGCCGGACGGAGCCCTGGGGCGCATGGGGGGTTGCGGTTACCCTCGTAGGCCGGGAGGCACCATGCGAGGTCGACTCGGTGAGCTCGAGGCAGCCGTGATGGACGTGCTGTGGGACGGTGCCGCACCGTGCCGCGTCCGGGACGTCCGGGCCCGCCTCGCACCGGCCCGCCCGCTGGCCTACACCACCGTCATGACGGTGCTGGACAACCTGCACCGCAAGGGCTGGGTCCGGCGCGAGCTCGACGGCCGGGCCTACCTCTACCGCCCGGCCGCCACCCGCGAGGAGGAGACCGCACAGGCGCTGCGCGAGCTGCTGGACGCGGCCGGCGACACCGAGGCCGTCCTGCTGCACTTCGCCCGTTCGGTGTCCGAGCGCGAGTCGGCGGTGCTGCGGGCCGCGCTGAACCCGTCGGCGCCGCCGGTGCTGTGGGGCCGCGACGCCGCGGGCTGACCGGGATCAGGCGGCGCGGCCGGCGGACCGGCGGGACCGCAGCCAGGACGGCCTGCGGCTCGCCGGCGGGGTGTCGGGTGCGCCGTCGTCGGCCCGCTCGGCGGTCCTGGTGATGTTGCGGACCATCCCGCCGAAGACGATCCCGTGGAACGGCGCGACCGACCACCAGTACAGGAACCCGGGCAGCCCGTGCGGAATGAACAGCGCGCGCTGGTGGTAGGTCGATCCGCCGTCGCGGGGCCGGACCGTCATCTCCAGCCAGGCCCGGCCCGGGACCTTCATCTCGGCCCGCAGCCGCAGCAGCGCCGCCCCGTCTCCGTGCCGGCTGTCTCCGTGCCGGCTGTCCCCGTGCCGGCTGTCGCCGCCGGGTTCCACCAGCCGTTCCACCCGCCACCAGTCCAGCGCGTCGCCGGTGTGCAGGTCGTCCGGGTCGCGGCGGCCGCGGGCCAGCCCGACCCCGCCGACGGCCCGGTCCATCCAGCCGCGCACCGACCAGGCCAGCGGGAACGAGTACCAGCCGCGCTCCCCGCCGATGCCCTTGACGACCGTCCACAGCCGTTCGGGTGAGGCGTCGCAGTCCTGCTCGCGCTCGTCGAGGTAGACGCTGCCGCCCGCCCACTCCGGGTCGCTGGGCAGCGGATCGGACGGCACGTTCTGCACGGTCGCGCCGGACCAGCGGGTCTCGACCTCGCCGTCGGTGATCCGGGACAGCGCCAGCCGCACCGCCCGGTCATAGCCGATCCGGCCCTCCGGTGGGTCGGGCACGTAGCCCAGGATGTCCTGCTCGGAGCAGACCACCTCGTGCACCAGCGACTCGATCAGCGGGGTCGCGATCGACTTCGGCACCGGCGTGACGACGTTGATCCAGTGCGCGGACAGCGACGGCGACAGCACCGGCACCGGGACGACCCGCCGGCGGCCCAGCCCGGCGACGGCGGCGTAGCGCTGCATCATCTCGACGTAGGTGAGGATCTCCGGCCCGCCGATGTCGAACGTCCGGTTCAGCCGCCCGGGCAGCTCGGCCGCCCGGATCAGGTAGCGGAGCACGTCGCGCACCGCGATCGGCTGGATCCGGTTGTGCACCCAGCGCGGGGTGACCATCACCGGGAGCCGCTCGGTGAGGTGGCGCAGCATCTCGAAGCTGGCCGATCCGGAGCCGAGGATCACCGCCGCCTGCAGCACGACGGTCGGCACCCCGGACCGCAGCAGCGTCTCCCCGACCTCGACCCGGGACGCCAGGTGCGCCGACAGCTCGGCCGGGTCGCCGTCCGGGTGCAGCCCGCCCAGGTAGACGATCCGCCGCACGCCGGCCTCGCGCGCGGCCTCGCCGAGGATCAGCGCCGCCCGCCGGTCGAGCGAGGCGAAGTCCGAGTCGGACAGCGAGTGCACCAGGAAGTAGACGACGTCGACGTCCCGGCACGCCTCCCGGACGCTCTCCGGATCGAGCAGGTCCCCGGTGACGATCTCGGCGTCGCCGGCCCACGGGACGTCCGCGAGCTTGTCCGGGTTCCGGACCAGGCAGCGGACGTGCACCGGGCCGGCGTCCGGGTCGGGCACCAGATCGGCCTCCGGGCCGTGCCCCAGCAGCCGCGGTGCCAGCCGTCCACCGATGTACCCGGTCGTTCCCGTGACGAGATAGCGCACGGATCGATCGTCCCACCGGTTCGCCAGCCCGGCAGGGTTCACGATCTCCCGGTGAGCTCGGCGGGCGGGTTCCCGTCGCGCGGCCGCAGCGGATCGACGTCCTCGGGCGCGACCTCCCGGGGGGCGACGAGCGAGCGCACGGCGGCGGTGAGCACCGCCAGCAGCGGGACCGCGAGCAGCGCACCGACGATGCCGGCGATCACCACGCCGGCGGCGACGGCCAGCGCGACGGCGAGCGGGTGCAGCCGCACGGCGCGTCCGAGGAGCACCGGCTGGAGCACGTGGCTCTCCAGCTGCTGCACGGCCAGCACGACGCCGAGCACGATCAGCGCGGTCCCGAGACCGTTCGCGACCAGCGCGATCAGTACGGCGATCGCCCCGGTCACCACGGCGCCGACGATCGGGATGAAGGCGCCGACGAACACCAGCGCCGTGAGCGGCAGTGCCAGCGGCACGCCGGTGATCCACAGCCCGAGGCCGATCCCGGTCGCGTCGACGATCGCCACCAGCACCGTCGCCCGCACGTAGCCGACCAGCGAGGCGAACGCGCGTCGCCCGGCGACGTCCACCCGCTCGCGCCGGCCGACCGGTGCGAGCAGCCGCAGGAAGCCCCACATCCGGCGGCCGTCGTAGAGCATGAAGATCAGTGCGAACAGGCACAGCGCGAAACCGGCCAGCACCTCGCCGACCGTCGTCGCGGTGCTCACCGCACCCGAGGTGAGGGTCTGCTGGTTGTCCTGCAGGGTCTCCAGCAGCTGGTTGCCGAGCTGTTCGACGTCGACCTGGAACGGGGTGGCGTCCACCAGGCCCTGCAGCGACGCCACGCTGATCGTGAGCTGCCCGATCAGGTCGGCGGTGCCGTCGACCAGGGTGTCGACGACGAGGGTCAGCAGCCCGCCGAGCGCGGCCAGCCCGGTGACCATCACCAGTCCGGTCGCGGCCCCGCGCGGGACCCGCCGGTCGTGCAGCCACTGGACCAGCGGGGCGAGCAGCGCGGCCAGCAGCACGGCGATCGCGACCGGGATGACGACCACCCGCAGCTGGATCACCAGGAAGATCATCAGTGCCAGGCCCGCCGCGATGACCAGCATCCGGGCGCAGATCTCGGAGGCCACCCGCAGCGGCGCCGGGACGTCCGAGCGGCCCGCCGGACGGCGCGATCGCCGGGCCCCGGGTGCCTGCTGCCGGGTGTCGGACCAGGACAGGGCGGCCTCCGGGTCGGAGGCCGCGCCGCCCCGGGGCTCGGCGAGGGGTGGTCCGGCTCCCTCGGCGAGCGCGGCCGCGGGGGGCCCGGGATCCTGCCCGGTGCCGGTCTCCGGGGGCGCGGTGTCCGGTTGCTCGCTGTCCGGGGGCTCGGTGTCTGGTTGCTCGGTGTCTGGTTGCTCGGTGTCCGGGCGCGTCGTGTCCGGGTCGGTGGCCGTCCCGGGGTCCGGTCGGCCGTCGCCTGGTCCTGCACCGTCCGCCACCACCCCGACGCTAGACCCCGGTCCGGCCGCCGGCCCGCCGCGCGCGGCGCCCGCACCCAGGTCCGCTCGGACGGCCCAGCGCCGGCCCGGCCGGGGCGGTCCACCCGGCGGCATCCGGCCGGGGCCGGCACGTCGCCCCGGGACGGTGCCGGCGATCGACCCCGCCGGCCGTCCGGCGACGCCCGCCCGGCACGCGATCCGGGGAACCTCTCGCACCCCTCGGACGGCCCACCCACCGCGCGGTCGGAGCAGTGCGGACCACGGGAGGTCACGCAGCGTCGAACTACACCCGTGTAGTGGACACCCCCGAGGTCCGGTGGTGACACCGTCAGGTGGCGGACCGGTCACCCACCGCCCGATCACCGCCCGGACGTGCTCCGAAGCTGGTAGGAGCAGCCGGAGCGATACGTCCGCACCGGGTTCGGGACGGGTTGACGATTACTCGCTGCTCCACACGGGCGCCGGACGTACACTCTCCGTACGCGCGACGCAGGGTGACGACCGAGCTGCACCACCCGTACGAGCGCACTTGCCGGTGTCGCTGTAACCGCCGTTTCCCCGCTCGGGTGTCACCCGTTGACGGAGTGAGTGGGCCGAACGGCGGTACGACGGGTACGGACTTCGGGCGAACCAGTTGCGGCACACAACCGACGTCAGCGAGCAGGAGGTACGGCGGGTGTACGAGTTCGAGAATGGATCCAGCGGTCACGGTTCCGGCGGTCTCGAGTCGTCGATCCGGCGTCGGCGGGCCACCCGGGACGGATGGCCGTTCCCGGGCCGGCACGAGTCGCACAACGAGATCGCGGACGAGACCCCGATCTTCCATTCGCTCACCGTCGGCGGGTGGCGGGACCGGCAGCGCTCCGGCTCCGCGGGCAACGCCGTGCGGCGGGTGCACCGCGGCACCGTCCGGACCACCCGCCGCGCCCCGGCCGCCGACGCCCGGCAGACCGCCGACGCGGTCGCCGCGTTCCACACCGATCCGCTCGCCTCGCCGGTCCCGCAGCAGTCCGAGCCGGTCGGCCGGGGCACCTGGAACGACCCGGGCGACGCCGCGCTGGCGATGCTGCGGCGCCGCCGGGACGCCGCGCGGGCCGCGGACCGGGCGGCGGTCGCCGACCTGCTCGGCGGCGCCGGGCGGCACCGGCTGACCCGTTCGGCCTGATCGTCACGGCGCAGGCAACCAGCGCGCCCCCGGCACGTCCCGGGAGGTGAGAAGACGTCCCGCGGAGACCTTGGGCCGCGGGGTGGGTGACGACCGGCTGGGGAGCAGGGTCGTCAGCACGCAAGGCGAGGGCCGGAACGCCGGGTCGGAGGGAGCCGACCGGGCGTCCCGGCCCTCGCGCGTGCCCCTGCCGGCACGGTCAGGCGGTGCCGGACGCGATCGAGCCGGCCCGGAACCGTGGGGAGCGCGATTCCGGAGGCGCGGGCTCGACGAGGCGGGGACGGCGTCGGCCCTGCCTCACGCGGCGACATGATCGCCACGGAGTGTGACCGTAACGGGCGGCCGTCCGGGTCACAAGGGGTCTGTCCCAGTCCGTTCTGCAGCATCACCGAACACTGCAGTCACCACCGTCACCTGAGTCACCACGTTCGACAGTCACCACGTTCGACGCAGTCGTGCGGGGGTGACGTCGCCGCGTCGTACCCGGATCCTTCCGCACGGTGACGCCCGGGAGCTCTACCCTGCAGTCGATGAGCACCGATGCCGCGGCGACCGGACCCCGTCGCACCGACCGCCCGCTGGACGAGGCCGGGGTGGTGACGGCGGTGCGGCGCGCCGCCGAGCGGGGCACCCGGGTGCGCCCGACCGGGGCGGGGGCGCGGGCGCCGGGACCGCTGGTCCGGACCGACGACGTGCTGCTCGACGCGTCCGCGCTGACCGGGGTCGTCGAGGTCGCCGAGGACACCGTGCGGGTCCGCGCTGGGGAGACGATCGCCGCCCTGTGCACCACGCTGGCCGCGTCCGGGCGCGCGCTCGCGACCGTGCCGGACGCGCCGCGGGCCACCATCGCCGGTGCCACCGGGCTCGGGATGTACGGCGGCGAACCGGCCGTCGGGTCGCTGTCCGACCAGGTGCTGGCGGTGCGGCTGGTGGACGGGCTGGGCCGGGTCCGCGAGGTGACCGGACCGGACCTGGACGCCGCCCGCTGCGGCCTCGGCGCGCTGGGCGTGCTCACCGCCGTGCAACTGCGAACGGTGCCGCTGCGCGGGCTGCGGGTGCACGAGGAGCCGACCCGGACCAGCGAGCTGCTCACCGACGGTGTGCTGACCGGGCACGCCTGGACCGAGTGCGACGTGGCGGTGCACACCGGCCAGGCGATCGTCCGGTGGGCCGAGCCCGAGGACACCGACGACCTGCCCGCCGAGGTCGCCGAGGGCCGCGGCGGATACGCCGGGACCTGGGGCCGGGCGGTGTCCCGGCTGGCGTCGTCGTGGTGGTCCGCGCGGTCGTCGTGGCCGCCGCCGCACCGCTGGGCACCCGGGACCGCCGGCCCGCCGCACGAGGTGCTGCCCGATCCGCAGCCGTGGGACCCCGATCTCGCCGAGTGGGCGGTGCCGCGCGCCGCCCTCGGCACCGTGCTCCGCGAGCTGGGCGCCGCGGTCGCCACCCGGGGGCACGACCTGCGCCCGGTCCGGGTGCGGCTGGGGCCCGCCGAGACGGGCCACCTGCACCCGGCGTCCGGCCGGGACACCGCCTACCTGCGGATCCGGACCCGTGGCGCGGCGGAGGAGCCGGTGCGTCGACTGGCCGGTGCCGTCCTGGAGGACGCGGGCGGGCGCCCCTGCTGGACGACCCGGCACGAGTGGGGGCCGGACGAGCTGGCCGTCGCCTACCCAGGCTGGGCGGCGTTCGGCGAGGTCCGCGACCGGTTCGACCCGGAGCGGCGGTTCACCGATCCCTACCTGGCGTCGGTGCTCGGCCCCTGACCCCTCAGGACGCCAGCGCCTTCCGGAGCCGGGCCGAGACGGCCCGCACCGCGGCGAGCGACTCCCGGCGGTCGGCCATCGTCGGCTCGCCGCCCGCGACGACCTGCTCGCCGCCGACCCACACGTCGCGCACCAGCCGCGAGCCGCCGGCCCACACCAGGTTCGACACCAGCTGGGCGTCGTCCTCCGGGGCGACGAACGCCGAGTCGTCGGTGTCGATGTGCACCACGTCGGCCCGCCGGCCGGTCTCGAGCACGCCCAGGTCGTCCCGCCCGATCGCGGCCGCGGCGTCGGCGGTGCCCATCAGCAGCACCTCGGCGGCGGTGATCGCCGCGGCGTCGTCGGCCCCGATCCGGGCGAGCAGCCCGGCGAGCCGGGCCTGGTGCCACAGGTCCAGGTCGTCGCCGGAGGCCGGGCCGTCGGTCCCCAGCCCCACCGGGACGCCGGCCCGGCGCAGGTCCAGCAACCGTGCCGTCCCGGCCGCGAGCTTGGCGTTGGAGCCGGGGCAGTGCGCGACCGCGACCCCGTACCGGGCGTAGGTGGCGATGTCGTCGTCGGACAGGTGCACCGAGTGCGCGGCCAGGATCCGGCCGCCCAGCGCGCCGCCCGCGTCCAGCATCGCCGGGACCGAGCCGTGCTCGTCGCGCAGGTGGGCGTCCTCGCCGCGGGACTCGGCGACGTGCGTGTGCACCAGCGCGTTCCGCTCGCGGGCGTGCTCGGAGATCGACGCCAGCGCGCCGGGCGGGAGGGTGTACGCCGAGTGCGGGCCGTAGCCCAGCTCGATCCGGCCGTCCCCGCCCGGGTGCAGGCCGTGCGCGTCGATCCGGGCCGACACGTCGTCGCGCATCTGCTCCCAGGTACCCAGCCGGTCCCAGCCGGGCGCGGCGATGATGCCCGGCGTCAGCACGGCGCGCGATCCGGCGGTCCGGACGGCGTCGGTCAGCGCGTCGGTGAAGAAGTACATCTCGACGCTGGTGGTGCAGCCGGTCCGCAGCAGGTCCAGGCAGCCGGCGAGCATCCCGGCGTGCACGTCGGACTCGGTCAGCAGCGCCTCGGCCGGCCACATCACGTCGGTCAGCCACGGCATCAGCGGGAGATCGCCGCCCATCCCGCGCAGCAGCGACATCGGGGTGTGGCAGTGCGTGTTCACCAGGCCGGGCATGATCAGCCCGGGCAGCGGCCGGACGACGGCGTCGGTCGCCGGGGCGTCGGCCGCCGGGCCGAAGTGGGCGATCCGGCCGGCGTCGTCGACGTCGAGCACGGCGTCGCGGACGACCGGGAACCCCGGCGCGCAGCTCAGCGCCACCGGGGCGGTGAGCCGCTGCAGCACCGCCATCGTCAGCGCCGCTCGAGCAGCGAGCGCAGCGACCGGAACGGCGGCAGCCAGGCGCCCTCGTCGGGCAGCGTGTCCAGCGAGACCCGCGGCAGCGGCTCCCGGAACACGCCGTCGATGTCCTCCAGGTCCAGGAACGAGATCACCTCGGAGGACAGCGCGAACCCGGCGTACTCCCGGAACCCGATCACCGAGACGTCGGTGCCGGACTCGACGAGCTTCTCCAGCGGGTCCTTGAACGCCCGCCCGTCGCCGGACGCGACGACGACGTGCCGCAGCCTGCCCTCGGCCGCCCGCAGGTCGATGTGCGCGAGCATGTCGTCGTCGACGTCGGAGTCCTCGCTGCTCTTCGGCTTGGCGAAGACCGCGAAGCCGACGTTGCGCAGCGCCTCGACCCAGGGCCGGACGATCTCGATGCTGCCCGCGGCGACGTTGGTGAACACGCACGCCTCGGCCTCGGCCTCGGGGCCGGCGAGGTCGAGCAGCCAGCGGCCGACGGCGTCGAACCGGGGCCGGTAGGCCGACGTCGGCCGGGCGCCCAGCAGCGAGCCGAGGCTCATGTCCATGTTCGGGGCGTCCCAGACGAGCAGCACCCGCTCCAGCGGTCCGGTCGGCCCGGTACGCCCCTGCTGGCCCGTCACGGTCCCCGCCCCGCTGCTCATGCCGGCGAGCCTAGTCGGGACGTGCCGTCGGCCGGCGGGCGCCGGGTGGGCGAGACTGTGCCGGTGACGACGACGGGCAGTGCGGGCACCGACGGTCAGCGGATCGCCGAGGAGAGCGCGGCCGCGATGCGGGCGGCGGACCGGGCGGCCCGCGCCGCGGGCGTCGAGGTGACGGAGGTGGCGCCGGGCCGCGCCGTCGCCACCATGACGGTCGGCGAGGACCACGCCAACGGCCACGGCGTCTGCCACGGCGGTTACCTGTTCCTGCTGGCCGACGCCGCGATGGCGTACGCGTGCAACGCCTACGGCGTCTCGGCACTGGCGACCGGCGCGGACATCGCGTTCCTGCGCCCGGCGCGGACCGGCGACCGGCTGACCGCCGAGGCGGCGGAGCGCGCGCTGACCGGGCGGTCCGGGCTCTACGACGTGACGGTCCGGACCGCCGACGGGACGGTCGTCGCCGAGTTCCGGGGGCGGACCCGGCAGGTGCCCGGCCTCGCGCCGCCGCCGGTCTGACCCGCCCGGCCCGCCCGGGCGCGGCCCGCGGCCGCACCGGCGACCGGGCTCACGCCGGCGCCGACCGGAAGTCGCGACCCTCCAGGACCGCCGAGGCGAGCACGCCGGCCACCAGCGCCCAGAACGGGCTGGAGATCCCCAGCGGCGCGATCCCGCTCATGGCCACGACCAGCGCCGTCAGCGCCCCCACCCGGAACCGGCCCTCGCCGAACGCGCCGCGGAACGACGAGACCAGCACCCCGATCATCGCCAGGCCCGCGACGGCCGAGACCAGCTCGACCGGCAGCGCCGTCACCGCGGTCACCGCCAGGCCGGCGAGCACGCCGAAGGCGATGAACACGACACCGTTGACCACGCTCGCCGCGTACCGGGCGTCCTTGTCGGGGCCCGCCTGCGGACCGGCGCAGATCGCCGTCATCGGTCCGGCCATGTTCGCGTTGTGCCCGCCGAACAGCGGGGCCAGCGCGCCGCCGACGCCGCTGGCCACCGTCATCGCGTTCACCGGCGGCCGGTAGCCCTGGCTGAGCAGCACGCCGTAGGCCTGCGCGTTCTCGGCCGCGATCACCAGGACGGCGAGCGGCAGCGCGACGGCGAGCAGCGCGCCCACGTCGAATGTGGGGACGACCAGCACCGGAAGGGTCCAGCCCTCGACGGCGGCGCCGTCCCCGGAGAGGGCGCCGGTCGCGATGGCCGCGACCAGCCCGGCCCCGAGCGCGCCGAGCGCCCCCGGGACCGACGGCACGAACCGGGACAGCACCAGGAACCCGGCGATCGCCGAGCCGACGATCCACGGCGCCGCCGCGGCCGCGTTCACCACCTCGGTGCCGAACCGGATCAGTGCCCCCGCGATCATCGCCATCACGATGGGCAGCGGGAGCAGACGGGCCACCGTGCCGATCAGCCCGCTGAGGCCGAGCGCCAGCACGAGCAGCCCGGCGACCAGGAACGCCCCGACCAGGTCGGAGAACTCGTAGGAGCCGAGCGCCCCGACCGCGAGCACCGCGCCGGGGATGGAGTACGCGCCGACCGCGGGCATCCGGTAGCGCAGTGCCAGGAACAGCGAGATCAGCCCGCCGAACACGTAGATCCCGAAGATCCAGGACGAGATGATCACGCCCGGGACGCCGGCGGCGGAGGCTCCGTCGATCACGATCAGGGCGGGCCCGGTGCACCCGAAGACCGCGGCGACCACCCCGGCGCCGATCGTCGCCGGAGTGAGCCGCGACGGCAGGCCGCGCAGGCCGGACCGGAGGCCGGGGCCGGGCTCGAGCCCCCGGGAACGGGTCGGCTCGTCCAGCACGGCGCCCTCGCCGGGCCCGTCGGTGGATGCGGTCATCGTGTCGCCTCCTTGCGATCACACACCGGATCGGTGCAGTGGGTGCGGTGGGTACGCCGGTGTCCGGCGCTGCGGTCAGGACCGGCGGCGCAGGCCCCGGAGCCGGCCGAGCCCGCGCCGGACGACCGCCCCGGCGGCGTCCCGGGCGGTGCCGACGAGCAGCCGCAGCTGCGCTCGGCGGCCCGGCGCCGTCACCGAGCCGGTCTGCGCGGCCTCGTCGACACTCGCCGCGAACTGCTCGAACATCCGCCGCGAGACGTCCCCGGCGAGTGCCCGGCCGAACTGGGCGACCCGGCCGGTGAGGTGGACGTCGGCGTGCGCGGTCAGCACGGTCCCGCCGCCGGGGCCGGCCGCCGCCGCCAGCACGACGTCGGCCCGGGTGGCGCTGCCCCCGGCGTCGGCGCCCTGGGCGTGGAAGCGCAGCCGGTGCGCCGCCGGGTCGCGTTCGACGACCTGGGCGAGTCCGTCGAAGGAGAGCCTCACCGGGCCGAGCGCGACGGTGGCGCGGCCGCGGTACCGGTCGCCGTCGAGCACCTCGGTCAGCCGGGCGCCGGGCAGGCAGCGGGCCAGCAGGTCGAAGTCGTTCAGCACCGCCCAGACCCGGTCGGTCGGCGAGCGCAGCGTGCTGGTCACCTCCACCACCGCCGACGGCGGCCCGGAGGGCAGCTCGACGCGCTCGGGCGCCGCGGCCGCCGGGACGTCCTCGGCCGGGGCCCCGGCCCCGGATCCCGCTCCGGTGCCGCGGCCGACCAGGGTGCGGTGGCCGCAGGCCAGCGGGCCGGGGACGCCCTCCGGGTAGGTGCGTGCGACGTCGTCGACGGCGGCGAGGATCCCGCGGTACCCGGTGCACCGGCACAGCACGCCGGACATCTGCTCGGGCAGCTCCTCGGCGGTGACGCCCGGATCGGACCGGAGCAGGTCGTAGCTGCTCATCAGCATGCCGGGGGTGCAGAAGCCGCACTGCAACCCGTGATGGGCGGAGAACGCCCGCTGCAGCGGATGCTGGTCCTCGGGGGTGCCGAGCCCCTCGACGGTGACGATCTCGGCGCCCTCGCACTGGACGGCGAACAGCAGGCAGGCCCGGGCCGCCTGCCCGTCGACCATGATCGTGCACATCCCGCACACGCCGTGCTCGCAGCCCAGGTGGGTGCCGGTCAGGCCGAGCTGCTCGCGCAGCGCGTCGGCGAGATGTGCCCGGGGCGGCACCTCGACGGTGGCCCCGGTGCCGTTGACGGTCATCGCGATCCGGACGGTCTCGTCGGCGGCGACCCGTTCCCGGGGTGCGGGCCGGGCCCGCGAGGCCGGGGGATCGGACAGGGCGGTCATGCGGTCTCCCTCCGGTCCCGGGCGCGGCGCAGCGCCCGGGACAGCTCTCGTGCGGCGAGCACGCCGAACAGCCGCCGCCGGTACCCGGTGGAGCCATGCGTGTCCCCGCCGGTGTCGACGACCTCCTCGGCGAGCGCCGCGGTGGCCGGGCGGAGGCCGTGCTCGTCCTCCGCCTCGCGCAGCAGCGGCGTGACCTCGCGGGTGACGGCCCGGTCGGAGATGCCGAAGCCGGTCAGCCGGGCCCCGGTGACGGCGCCGTCGCGATCGACCCGGACCCGGGTGACGACCCCGGCGAGCGCGAAGTCGCCGTGCCGGCGGGCGATCTCGGCGAACCCGTGTCCCTCGCCGGCCGCCGCGGCCGGGAAGGTCACCGACAGCAGGAGGTCCTCCGGGCCGGCGGCGGTGCTCATCGCCCCGGTGACGAACTCGGTCGCCGGGATCGTCCGCCGACCGGCCGGGCCGATCAGCTCGATCCGCGCGTCCAGGCAGCAGGCGACGGCGGGCAGCTCGGCGGCCGGGTCGGCGTGCGCGAGGCTGCCGCAGACGGTGCCCCGGCTGCGCAGCTCGCGATGACCGACGAACGGCATCGCCATCCCGATCAGCGGGACGGCGCGGGCGGCCGGGTCGTGCTCGACCGCGCGCTGGCGCACCGCCGCGCCGACGCGCAGGCCGCCGTCCCGGACGCCGAGCTCGCCGAGCTCGGGGACGGCGGTGATGTCGACGAGGGTGCCCGGCCGGCCCAGCCGCATGGCCAGTGCCGGGACCAGCGACTGCCCACCGGCGAGCACCTTGCCGTTCCCGCCGGCGAGCTCGCCGAGCACGTCGTCGAGCGAACCGGGGCGGACGTAGGCGAACGGTGCGGCCTTCATCAGCGACCCGTGAACTCCGCCGCGCGCTTCTCGCCGAACGCCTTCACGCCCTCGGCGAAGTCGTCGGTGGCGCGCAGCATCGAGTAGGCCTTCCGCTCCAGTTCGATGCCGGTGTACAGCGGACCGTCGACACCGCGGTCGAGGACCTCCTTGGCGGTGCGCAGCGCGGCCGGGGAGAAGCCGGCCATCCTCAGCGCGAGCTCGTCGGCGGCGGCGTGCAGGGCGTCCCGGTCGTCGTACAGCTCGGCGGAGAGGATCCCCCAGTCCAGCGCCTGCCGGGCCTGGATCCGGGTGGCGGTCATGATGTGGAACTTCGCCCGGGACAGCCCGATCAGCCGGGCCAGTCGCTGGGTGCCGCCGGAGCCGGGGATCATGCCGAGGTTCATCTCGGGCAGCGCGAGCTGGGTGCGGCCGGTGCCGAGCCGGATGTCGCAGGCCAGTGCCATCTCCAGCCCGACACCGAAGCAGTAGCCGTCGATCGCCGCGATCACCGGCTTGGCGCTGCGGGCCGGGGCGGTGACGTCGTGCCCGAGGTCGGTGAGGTCGATCGGGTCGACCTCCATGAAGCCGGCGATGTCGCCGCCGGAGGTGAAGTGCTGCCCGTCCGAGCGGACCACCACGACCTTGATCTGCGGGTCCCGGTCGATCTCGGCGAAGCGCTCGGCGACCAGCCGGCGCATCTCCATCGTGACGACGGTGTACGTGCCGTGGGACAGGGTCAGGTACGCGACGCGGCCGTCGTGCCCGCGTTCGAGGACGACGTCGCCGCCGGTGAGTGCCATGTCAGGAACGCTCCTTCTCGGTGAACTTCCGGTGCAGGACCTCGCCGTGCAGGGGCAGCGAGGTGACGGTGATCCCGTGCGGGGCCAGCGCGTCGGCGACGGCGTTGGCGTAGGCGACCGGGAAACTCATGGACGACCCCTCGCCGCAGCCCTTGGCTCCGAGCGGGGTCAGCGGTGACGGCGTCACCACGTGGTCGGTGCGCAGCTCGAACCCGGCCTCGGCGCTGGTCGGGCACAGGTAGTCGAGGAACGTCGCCGACGTGGGCTGGCCGGACGGGGCGTGCGTGAACTCCTCATAGCCCGCGCCGCCGAGGCCGTGCACCAGCGCGCCGTGGACCTGCCCGTCGAGCAGGGTCTGGTCGAGCACGGTGCCGGCGTCGTGCACCGAGGACACCCGGTCGACGGTGATCTCCAGGGTGTCCGGGTCGATGGAGACGGCGACGATCTCGGCGACGAAGCCGTAGCAGAGCGAGGAGTTGATCCGGTCGTCGGCGGTGGCGGCCCGGGTCTCGCGCGGCGAGAACTCGGCCTCGGCGTAGAGCCGGGCGGGCACGCCCTCGGGCAGCGCGGCCGGATCCCAGTGCACGACGCCTGCCGCGTGCCGGAACGTGACGCCGCGGCCGTCGGGGTGCACCACGTGCCCGTCGACCAGCGACAGCTCGGCCGGGTCGGCGCCGTCGAGCAGGGTCGAGGCGGCGGCCTTCACCGTCGTCGCGATCGTGTCGGCGGCCGCGACGACGGCGCTGGTCACCAGCGGCGCGAAGCGCGAGGAGTAGGAGCCGGAGGTGACCGTCCAGGGCGTGGTCGCGGTGTCCATGTCGATCACCGCGCGGACCCGGTCGGGCGGCAGCCCGAGCCGTTGCGCGGCGATCCGGCGGGCCACCGTGGCGTGCCCCTGCCCCTGCGGGACCGAGCCGAGCAGCACGGTCACGGTCCCCTGGAGGTCCACCGACATCCGGACGTGCTCGGTGGAGCCGGACTTTCCACGGCCCGGCCTACGCTGCTCGGCCGGGGTGGCGAGACCGACGTAGCCGATGTTGGTGCCGGACGGGTCGACGACCAGCGCGGTACCGATCCCATAGCAGCCGCCGCGGGCTCGCGCCTCGTCGCGGCGCTTCTCCAGCTCGGGCAGGTCGGCGTTCTTCACCGCCAGCTCCAGCGCGGCGGCGTAGTCGCCGGAGTCGTAGACGCCGCCGGTGGCTGTCTCGTGCGGGAACGCGGTCACCAGGTTCCGGCGCCGCACCTCGACGACGTCGAGCCCGGTCGCATCGGCGATCTCGTCCAGCAGCCGTTCGAGGCCGAAGTAGAGCTGCTGGCCGCCGAACCCGCGGTTCAGCCCGGTCGGCATGGTGTTGGTGACGACCGCGCGGGCCCGGATCTGCACCGCGTCGATCGTGTACGGGCCGGTGATGTTGCCGTAGCAGCGGTAGAGCGTGGAGGGCTCCGGTGGGCGCAGGTAGGCGCCCACGTTGTCGATCAGGTCGGTGCGCAGGGCGGTGATCGTGCCGTCGGCGGCCACCGCGGCGGAGAACGTCATCGCCCGGTCGGCCCCGGTGGAGCTGGCCATCAGGTGCTCGACCCGGTCCTCGGACCAGCGCACCGGGGTGCCGGCGTGCTTCGAGGCCAGCGCCATCAGCACTACGTAGGGATAGATGCCCGCCTTGATCCCGAAGCTGCCGCCGATGTCGGCGGGCACGTGCAGCCGCACCTGCGAGGTGGGCAGGCCGAGCGCGCCGGCCATCACCGGCACCATGGAGAACGGCCCGTGGAAGTTCGCCCATGCCTCGACCGACGGCCCGCCGGACTGCTCGGTCCAGTGCGCGATCACCGAGTAGCACTCCATCGGCACCGAGGAGTAGCGGGGGAAGTCGTAGGTCCCGGTCACCACGTGGGCCGCGTCGGCGAACCGTTCCTCGACCGGCCCGAAGGAGAAGGTGCGGTCGGTGGCCACGTTGGTCCCGGCGTCGGTGTGCAGCAGCGGGGCGCCGGGCTCCAGTGCCGCGCGGGCGGCGGTGACCGCGCCGAGATCCTCGTAGTCGACCGTGACCAGCTCCGCAGCATCCTCCGCGACGTACCGGTCGGTGGCGACGACGACGGCGATCGGCTCCCCGACGAAGCGCACCTTGTCGACCCCGGTCGGCAGGTAGGGCATTGGTACACCGGTCGAGAGCGGGAACGGCCGCAGCGCCGCACGCACCTCGTCGGGCCCGATCACCGCGGCCACCCCGGGATGTGCCCTGGCGCGGGTGAGATCCACCGACCGCAGCCGCGCGTGCGGACGGTTGGACCGCACGACGGCGGCGACCAGCGTGCCGGGGAGCGGATCGAGATCGTCCAGGAACGCGCCGCGGCCGGTGACCAGCGCGGCGTCCTCGTCCCGGCTCGGGGTCCAGTGCTCGGGGTGCTCAGGCACGGAACTCGCCCCTGGCCCGGTAGTCCCCCGCGACCAGGGTGCGGCGCAGGGTCTTGCCGACCCCGGACCGCGGCACCTCGTCGACGGCGATGATCCGCTTCGGGCGCTTGAGCGACGGCAGGTGCTCCCGCGCGAACGCCATCGCGCGTTCGGCGGCGACCATCGGGTCGGCCCCGCTGGCCGGGACGACGAACGCGCTGACGGCGTGCCCCCAGCGCTCGTCGGGCAGCCCGACCACGCACACGTCGTCGATCTCGGGGCACCGGGCCAGCACGGACTCGATCTCGTCCGGGTAGACGTTCTCGCCGCCGGAGTTGATCATGTCGTCGGTGCGGCCGGAGACCCAGAGGTCGCCGTCGTCGTCGGCGACGGCCAGGTCGCCGGTGTGGTACCAGCCCTCCCGGATCGCCTTGGCGTTCGCGTCGGGCCGCTGCCAGTAGCCGCCGAACGCCTCCATCGACTCCATCGAGACGATGACCTGTCCCTGCTCGCCGGGCTTCACCTGCTCGTCGACCGGGGCGTCCGCGTCCGGTGCGATCAGCCGCACCCGGGAGAACAGCCCGGCCCGGCCCGCGCAGCCGGGCTTGGCGGCGACGTCCGGGCCGATGGTGAAGGTGTAGATCTCGGTCGAGCCGAAGTGGTTGACGAACGAGATCGGTGCGAGCTCCTCGACGAGCTGCTCGGCCAGCGACGGGGTCATCGCCGCCCCGGCGTAGGCGAGGTTGTCGAGCGCGCCGGCCTCGCCGAGCCGGCCGGTGCGCAGCAGTGACCAGTAGATCGTCGGAACCAGGTAGAGCGAGCCGATCCGCTCGTCGAGGATCAGCTGCATCGACTCCTCGGCGTCGAAAGCGGGCTGGCCGACCCAGGTGCCGCCGACGACGATCGATCCCAGCAGGGTGCGCAGACCCATCGTGTGGAACAGCGGCATCACGCCGAGGGTGGCCACCCCCTGCCGCTGCCGGGTCTGCATCACGTGGGCGACGGCGGCGGAGTGCTCGGCGCCGTGCGTGCGAGGCACGCCCTTCGGCTTCCCGGTGGTCCCGGAGGTGTAGAGCATCACGCTCAGGTCGGTGGCCTGCGGCGTCGCCGCGGCGACCGGCGCGTCCTGCCGCTGCGCCGTGGCGTCGATCTCGGCGACGGTGCGCAACCGGTCGGTGATCCCGGCCTCGGCGACCCGGTCGGCGTGCGCGGAGTCGGCGATCGCGAGCCGCGCGTCGGCGTCGTCGAGGCAGTAGGTCAGCTCCGGGACCCCGAACCGGGTGGAGAGCGGCACCGAGACCGCGCCGAGCTTCTGGGCGGCGAGGTGCAGGCTCGCCAGCTGCTCGCCGCCGTGCATCAACAGCGCCACCCGGTCACCCCGGCCCACCCCGTTCGCGCTCAGGGCCGCGGCCAGCCGGTCGGTGCGGGCGTCCCATTCGCGGTAGGTCAGCCGGCGCCCCGCGCCGGCGACCGCCGTCCGCTCCGGGTTGCGCTCGGCAGCCCAGCGCAGCGTCGTCACCAGGTCCATGCGACCTCCTCGTCGTCCATATGTTTCAGACCATACGATTCAGACTATTGCCCTGGCAAGGTTTGTTCTCGGCGGACGAGGAGCGCCGGGAGCGCCCGGCTACAGTCGGGTCCCTGCCGGTGGACCGGTCCTAAGGAGAGCGGATGCGGCTGTCGACGACGTCGTACCTGGTCCTGGGCATGATCGCGCTGCGCGGGCCGTCGACGCCCTACGACCTGAAGCGGGCGGTCAGCCGATCGGTCGGCTACTTCTGGCACTTCCCGCACGCGCAGCTGTACTCGGAGCCGGACCGGCTCGCCGAGGCCGGCCTGCTGGCCCTCGATACCGAGGACAGCGGTCGCCGCCGCAAGACGTACTCGCTGACCGGGGCGGGCCGGACCGCGCTGCGGGAGTGGCTGGCCGCCCCGACACCCGAGCACTTCGAGATGCGCGACGTGGCCGAGCTCAAGCTGTTCTTCAACGAGGCGGGTTCACCGGAGGACGTCGACAAGCTCGCCCGGGAGCAGATCCGCCAGCACGAGGAGCGGATCGGCATCTACGAGGCCATGGTCGACCGGCACGGCGCCGAGGGATGGGCCGAGCCCCGCATGATCACCCTCGAGCTGGGGCTGGAGATGGAGCACGCGGCGCTGCGGTTCTGGACCGCGCTGGCCGAGGGCGACCTGGACCGGCTGCGCCGCGACCGGGCCGAGCGGGACCCCCGCGGTCCGATCTGACCGGCCCGACGGCTGCCGGCTCCGGTCAGATCCGGTGCGGCTCCAGGAACGCGGGCCGCAGGTCGGGATCCGGCTCGTCGTAGTAGCGGTGGAACACCGGGGTCTGCGCACCGGACATCGGCGGCACGATCCAGCTCCAGTCCGCCGGGCAGCTCCGGCCCGCGGCCTCCTCCTTCTCCAGGTGCCGCAGGAACCGCTCGGACTCGGTGTGGTGGTCGGCCATGGTGACGCCGTCGGCATCGAACGAGTAGGTCACCGCCCGGACCAGCTCGACCATCGCCCGGTCCTTCCACATGGTGCGCACCGAGCGGGTGTCCAGCCCGAGCCGCTTCGCGATCTCCGGCAGCAGGTCGTAGCGGTCCGGATCGGCCAGGTTGCGGGCGCCGATCTCGGTGTCGAGGTACCAGCCGTTGAACGGCGCGGCCGGGTAGACCACGCCGCCGATCTCCAGCGGCATGTTGCTGATCGCCGGGACCGAGTGCCAGCGCAGCCCGAGCCGGGCGAACCACGGGTGCTCGGGATGGCGCAGCGGGACCTCGTGCACGGCGTCCGGCGGCACGTCGAACAGCCGGGACCGGCCGTCCGCGCCGGTGATCAGCAGCGGCAGCACGTCGAACCGGCCGAGCGGCTGCGGTCGCGGCCAGCCCATCTCGACCACCCGGTCGGTGAAGTCGACCTGGGTCGGGTCGCCGACGACGGTGCCGTCCGGGCTGCGGTGGCCGGCGTAGCGCACCAGCTGGTCGTTGCGGATCCGCGGGGCGGGCCGACCGGGGGCGTCCGGCGCGAACACGGTGATCGTGGAGCGGATCCGGCCGCCGCGGGTGGCGGCCCGCAGGTGCCCGACGCTCTCCTGCGCGACGTCCGCCGGGTCGCTCAGGTGCCGCAGGTCGCGCACCTGCAGCGACTGCCAGTAGAGGCGGCCGATGCAGCGCGCCGAGTTCCGCCAGGCGACCCGCGCGCCGAACCCGAGCTCGTGCGCGGTGTGGGTGTAGACGCCGCGCCGGTCGATCTCGCCCAGCACCTGCCGGAGCCGCTCGGTCAGCGGCAGCCCAGGCTCGGTCTCGGTGTAGACCTGGCGGAGGAACTCCTCGGCGGCCTTCGGGTCGACCGGCTGCGGATCGCGCTCGTCCGGGACGCCGGCGGCGACCGGGTGCCCGCCGGACCGCCCGTGCCCGGTGACCGGGCAGCCGGTGGCGCCGGCCGCCGGGGTGCGGGTGGTCGCCGAGCCCGCCGTGCCCGCCGCCGGGACGACCGTGGTCGCGGCGATGCCGGGCGCCTCGACCCGGGTGGTGACGGTGGCCCCGGTGCTGCGCAGCGGGACCGCGACGGTGGCGCCCTCCACGGCGGCCGTCCCGCCGGTACGGACCGTGCGGCCCAGCGCGGCGGGGCCGACGACCGTGGTGGCCTCGACGCCGGTCCGGGCCGGGGTCGCCGTGGTGGCGTCGAGCGCACCCGCCAGCGGGACGATCGCGACCGCCCGGGTGTCCGGTTCGGGCTGCTGCTGACCGGCGGACGACCCGGACTCCTCGGCGGTGCCCGGCTGGGCGTCGGTGGAGCGGGGGGTGGGGCTGGGGCGGAAACCGGCCGGCCGGCGCACCGGCTGGGTCGGTCGCGCGGGCGCAGGCTGGTTGCTCGCGGCGTGCTCCACCGTCGTCACGGGCGTCCTTCTGGGGTCACTCGGGCGGGGATGTGTGTCGGGGGGAACAATGACCCTAGTCGGTCACTCTCCGTATGTCACTGGGGGCGCTTCTGTGGTCGGCGACGTACAACAGGTCCCGTACCGGGCGACCCTCGATCCGGGCACGTTCCTCGAACTTTGTGGTAGGACGCCATTCGGGCCGCTCCTGCCACCCGTCCGGCCCCGGCGGGAAGGCGCCGTCCGGCCGTAGGTCGGGCTCCGCGGTGACCACTCTGCGCATCTGCTCGGCGTAGTGCGGCCAGTCGGTCGCCAGGTGCAACCGGCCGCCCGGGACCAGCCGGGACACGGCCAGCCGGACGAACCCGGGCTGCACCAGCCGCCGTTTGTGGTGCCGTCGCTTCGGCCACGGGTCCGGGAAGAAGATCCGGATACCGTTCAGCGATCGGGGCGCGACCGCCCGCTCCAGCAGCTCGACGGCGTCGCCGCGGAGCACCCGCTGGTTGCCCAGGCCGAGCTGTTCGACCCGCATCAGCAGCTGGGCGAGGCCGGGCTCGTAGACCTCGACGGCCAGGTGGTCGATCCCCGGTTCGGCCGCCGCGAGCGCGGCCGTCGTCTCCCCCATGCCGGAACCGATCTCCAGCACCAGCGGGGCGGTCCGGCCGAACGCGGCGTGCGGGTCCCAGCGGCCGCCCGGCTCGGGGAGCACGTCCGCGACCTCGCCGCCGAGCACCGGCCACAACCTCCGCCAGGCCGACTCCTGGCCGTCGGAGAGCCGGACCCGCTGGTGGACGTACGAGCGGATCCGGCTGTCGTGCGGCCGGTCCGGGGTCAGCGCCCGATCAGGCACCGGTGGTGTTCCGGCCGGCGGCGGGCAGCCGCACGTGCGCCGTCGCGCCGGGCAGCCGGCCCCGGATGTAGCCGGCCGCGGTGACGCCGAAGCAGGCCACGATCGCGGCGGCCGAGGCGGGATTGCGCTCGCGCGCCTCCCGGAGCACGCCCGCGGGGAGCACCTTCAGCGTGTAGCTGCTCTCGGTGGACAGCGAGTCCCCGGTGCCGACGACCTTCGAGACGGCGGCCTTGGAGATGCCCTCGGCCCAGCCGCGGCGCAGCAGGTAGCGCCAGGAGACGCGGTCGTCGGAGACCCGGTGGTCGACCGCGGCCTTCGGCTCGAACAGGATCCGCGGGGTGCGGCCGTCGGCGGTGTAGGCCTGCCGGGCGCGGATGCAGAGCTCGGTCTCCTCGCAGCCCAGCGGGTTCTTGCCGATCCGGCCCATGTCCTCGGCGAACCCGCCGACCCGCTTGAACACCTCGGCCCGCAGCGACATGTTGCAGCCCATGAGGTTGCGCATCTCGGCCCGCTCGGTGGGCTGGCCGGTGTAGGTGCAGCCGACGACCCAGTCCAGCTCGCCGGTGGCGTCCGGATCGGCGGGCGCGGCGCCGGGCAGGGTGCGCGGGCGGCCGTCCGGCCAGCGCGGGTGGGCGATCCCGCCGACCCCGATGACGTCCGGATCGGCGTAGGGGGCGAGCAGCGCGCGGAGCCAGCCGGGGCGGGCGCTGGCGTCGTCGTCGAGGAACACGACGACCTCGCCGGAGGCCAGGTCGAGCGCGGTGTTGCGGGCGCCGGACAGGCCCTGCATCCGGTCGTTCGCGACGACGACGACCCCGAGCGGCCCGAACTCGCGCTCGGCGCGCTCGAACAACCGGTCGTTGTGATCGACGACGACGATCGTCTCCAGCGGCGCGACGTCCTGGGCCAGCACCGATTCGACGGCCGACCGGATGTCGAACCAGCGCTTCTCGGTGTAGACACAGACGACGACGCTGGCGGTGGGCAGGTCGCTCACGACGTACTCGCTCCTCGTGCTGCTGGTTCCGCGGCGGGCCGCGCCGGCAGCGCTCTAGCGGGCGTACCCGGACGCCTTGCGGCGCTGCTCCATGCGACGGTGCTCCGCCATCAGGGTACGCAGCACCCGGGTACCGTCCGCGAAGGTCCGCAGGTTCGTCTCGCCGAACATGCGCTCACGCTCGATCGACGGCACCTCGGTGATCTTCAGGTCGGCGGCGGCGACCCGGCAGTTGAGCACGGTCTCGATCTCGAAGCCGTCGCCCCAGAGCATCGAGCCGTCCTCCGGCTGCGGCGCGGCCGGGTCCGGGAGCTCGAGCTGCGGGAGCAGGTCGGCCCAGAACGCGTTGTAGCCGTAGCAGAGGTCGGAGTAGCGGGTGCCGAACAGCCGGTTCGCGACGCCGTTCAGGCCGGCGTTGCCGGTCTTGCGCAGCAGCGTGATGTCGTCCGAGCCGCCGCCCTTGCAGAACCGGCTGCCCTTGGCGAAGTCGGCGCCGTTGACCAGCGCGTCGACGAAGCCGGGGATCTCGTTCGGGTCGGCCGAGCCGTCCGCGTCGAACATCACCAGGACATCGCCGGTGGCGGCGGTGAAGCCGCAGGCCATCGCGTTGCCCTTGCCCTTGCGGGTCTGGGTGATCACGCGGGCCCAGGGCAGCGTGCGGCGGGCGACGGCGACCGTGTTGTCGGTCGAGTTGCCGTCGACGACGATCACCTCGTGCACCGCGGGGCGCACCGCGGCGATGGCCGGCAGCACGATCTCGAGGTTCCGCGCCTCGTTGCGGGTCGGGACGATGACCGAGACGGCCGGGTTCGCGCTGCGGCGCGGCGCGGGCCGGGGCCGCGGGCGCCGGAAGCCCTCGGGGCCCTCCGGCTGGAGGGGCTGGGCCGACTGGGTCGGCTGGGCCGCGCGGGCGGCACCGTTCGTCGGTCGGGCAGGACTCGCCGGGAGGGACGTCTGTCCCGTGCCGGGGCCGGGCTGGGGCCCGGGTCGCGCGGGTGCGCTCGACTCGGGCGTGACGGCCGGGCGGGCGGGCGTAACGGCGCTCACACTTCCTCCATACAGGTCCGCTCTACTCGTTCAACGACGGTGTCACGGTCTGGTTGCGGTTCTCGTGTCGGGCAGCTTCTCGGACCCGACTGTGCAGACGTCCGGACCACCCGGGGGGTTGCCCCGGTCGGTTGATTCGTCCGTGTCCGGCGTCCGGTTCGGTCCGCGTCCGGGACGCCGGTGGGGCTCAGGGGGACCGCTGCGCAGTCCTACGCATCCGGTCGCCGCTGGTGCCCGACAGGCTCTCACCATGTCGATCCGACGACGCCGGACGGACCCCCTCGGTGAGCTTCGCCCGCTGCTCGCACTGGCCAGGATGGACTGTGCTGCAACGCTGTCCTCGCAGGTGGACGGGCTGGTGGAGGTCGCGGTGCGCCGGCCGGGCCGGGCCGGCGACGCCGGCTGGTGGGCGGCCGCGCTGGACCGGCCGGCCCGCGATCTCGACGACGGCTGGGCGCGCCGTGCGGGTCCGCCGATGCGCCGCGCGGTCGCGCCGCGGGCACTGGGACGTCCGGGGCAATGGGTGACGCACATCACTCACGCTGGGTCACCGACTTGCGGCCCGGTCCTGGTGTCGGCGGCGTTGGCGGCCCTCGATGCCGTGCCCGGGCACCGCCCGCCCCGATCCCGGCGGCCCGGCCCGTCGCGTGCCCGGCGATCCGGCCGGGCGGTGCGTACCCGGCGGTCCGGCCCGGCCCGGCGCCCCCCGGGCTCGGGCGTGGCCGGTCTCCTCGTGTCCGGCGCCCTGCTGCCCGGAACGTTGCTGACCGGAACCCTCCTGCCAGGAACGCTGCTGCCCGGCGCCCTGCTCTCCGGGCTGCTCGGCGCCGGACGGTTGCTGCCCGCCGCCGGCCCCGGGCTGCTGCTCGTGCTGTCCGGGCTGGTGCTGCTCGGCGGCGCCGGCGTCGCCGCCCGGTCGCGGGCGGCCCGGGTCGCCCGGGCCCGGGAGATCGCGCACCGGGTGCGCGCGGCGGTGCTCGCCGCCGCCGACCGGGAGCTGATCCGGCGGACCCTGGACGCCGAGCTCGTCGTCGGGGGACGGTCGGCGCCGTGGCACCGGACGCCGTCCGGCCCGGGGACACACCGTGCGGCCTGACCCGGCTGCGGCCGGGCGCCCGGTCCCCGCGCCGGACCCGCGGACCGGTCCGGCCGGTGCCCGGCCGGTTCGCCCGGGGCGCCGGTCGTGCGGCGTGTCCGGGATCGCGGCCGGTGCGGCGGCCGCCCCGCCGTGGTGGAGCTCGGTTCAGGTCGCCCGGGCGCCGGTGCGGCCGGAGGCGGACACCGGCCCGGTCCCCGGCGCCGCGGTACCGGTGAGCGGTCCCGCGGCGCACGACACCGACCGGGACGGCCTGCCGGACACGCTGGTCGTCGACGGGTCCACCGGCACGTCGTTCTGGATCGACCTGGACCGCGACGGCCTGGCCGATCGCGTCGTCCGGCCGGGTCCGGCCGATCCGGCGGCCGGACCGCCGGACGTGCTCACCGATCCCGGCGGGGACCGGTGACCCGGCTCAGTCCCCCGGCTGCTCGGACGGTGTCCGGGCCTCGCTCTCCGGGGCCGGGCCGCCGCCACCGCGCCGGAACCGGCCGGGGCCGCGGCGCTGCTCGGCGAGCTTCTGGTCGATCTCGGCGGACACGGCCTGCTGCCGACGGCGCTCCCGGATCCGCAGCAGCACCAGCATCGAGACGCCGTAGGCGATGCCGACCAGCAGCAGCACCACACCGATCTTGAACACCACGGTCTGGGCCGTGCCAGCGTCGGCGGGCACGTCGATGACCGAGATCATCCCGAGCACGCCGAGCGTGAGCAGGTGGAACAGCACCACCAGCAGCCGGTTGATGGAGTGGGCGCTCTCCTTGTTCTGGAAGACGTCGTCCAGGAACGGTTGACCGGAGCGCAACAGGATCTGGCCGACACCGACCGTGATCAGAATGCCGATCACGACCAACGTCAGGTAGCTGGCGGTTCCCTCCACAGTGGGCCCCTCCCCGTGCGTGAGCAGGGTCCGAGCCTACCCTGTGCGACCGCTCCGACGCGCTGTGCGCGCGGATGGTTCACCGGTTAGGACCGGTCGGTGATCAGCTTCCGGAGCCGGGCGTGCAGCTCGTCCGGCGAGACGCCGCCGGTGAGCGGTGCCCCGGTGAGGGTGCGCAGGTAGAGGCCGTCCCCCACGAGCTGCACCAGCCAGGCGAGGACCGGGTCCTCGATCTCCTCGCGGAGCGCGGCGAGACCGTCGGCGTCGACCGCGGCCAGTGCGTCCCGGGCCGGTGCGCCTGCGGTGCTGCCGTCGGCGATCCGCAGCGCGGCCAGGTAGGTGCGGGTCAGCCCGACCGGCGACTCGCCGCCGGGCACCGAGGTGCGCAGGTAGTAGGCGACGGCGCCGTCCGGATCGGTCCGCATCCGCTCGGCGTCGCGCGCGCTGCGCTCGCGGAGCCGGTCGAGCAGCCCGCCGACCAGCGACTCCTTCGAGGAGAAGTGATAGAGCAGCCCGCCCTTGGAGACCTCGGCACTCGCCGCGACGGCGTCCAGGGTGGCCCCGCCCGGCCCCTGCTCGATGAGCAGCGTCTCGTACGCGTCGAGCACCCGGTCGCGGGCCGGTGGTCCTGCGTTCCGCCGCTCCGCCATCCGCGAAGGCTACCCACGTGCCCGTCGGTGCTTCCGCGCACAGGGCGGCCCGACGAGTGCACTGTACCGTCTGGACGGTATAGTACCGTACCGTCTGGACGGTAAAGCCGTCGTGCGGCGTTCACGGAGGAGAAGACAGATGTCACGGCCCGAGGTCAGCACCGTCCCGGTCGAGCGCCCGGGGGCCCGCGCCTGGCTCGCGCTGGCCGTGCTGGTGATCCCGACCCTGCTGGTGTCGATCGACAACACGGTGCTCGGCGTGGCGCTGCCCGAGCTCAGCGCGGCGCTCAGCCCGGACGCGTCGACCCTGCTGTGGGTGGTGGACATCTACCCGCTGGTGCTGGCCGGGCTGCTGGTCACGATGGGCACCCTGGGCGACCGGATCGGCCGCCGACGGCTGCTGATGATCGGCGTGGCCGGCTTCGGCGTGGTCTCGCTGGCCGCCGGGTTCGCGACGTCCGCCGGGCAGCTGGTCGCCGCCCGCGCGCTGCTCGGCGTGTTCGGCGCGATGCTGATGCCCTCGACGCTGGCGCTGCTGCGCACCGTGTTCGTCGACCGGGTGCACCGCCGCCTCGCGCTGGCCGTGTGGGCGACCGGCTTCGCCGCGGGCGCCGCGCTCGGCCCGATCGTCGGCGGCCTGCTGCTCGAGCACTTCTGGTGGGGATCGATCTTCGTGATGAGCGTGCCGCCGATGGCGCTGCTGCTCGTCGTCGCGCCGTTCCTGCTGCCCGAGTCGCGGGAGCCGTCCCCGGGCCGGCTCGACCTGGTCGGCGTGCTGCTGTCGCTGCTCGCGATGGGCCCGCTGGTGCTGGCGGTCAAGCTGATCGGCTCGTCCGGGTTCGGCCCGGGCGCCGCGGCGTCGGTGCTGGTCGGGGCCGCGGCCGCGGTCGGGTTCGTGCTGCACTACCGGCGGCGCGTCCGGGCCGGGCTCGATCCGCTGATCGACCTGGAGCTGTTCGCCCGGCCGGTGCTCCGCTACAGCGCGCTGGCCAACGCGACGACCATGTTCGGCCTGACCGGGCTGCTGTTCTTCGCCGCGCAGTACCTCCAGCTGGTGCTCGGCTCGTCGCCGCTGGAGGCCGGGCTGCTCCTGCTGCCCAGCTTCCTGGTGACGATCGTGGCCGGACTCGCCGCGGCCCGGCTGGCCCGTCGGTTCGCTCTGCACCAGCTGGTGTCGGTCGGGCTGGCGCTGGTGCTCGCGGGCTTCGCGGTCAGCCTGTTCCTGCAGGTCGACTCGGCGGTGCTGCTGACCACGGCGGCGGTGCTGATCGGCGCCGGCATCGGGCTGTCCGAGACGGTCACCAACGACGCGATCCTCGCGGCCGCCCCGCCGGAGAAGGCGGGCGCCGCGTCCGCGGTCTCGGAGACGGCCTACGAGGTGGGCGCGGTGTTCGGCACCGCGGTCGTCGGCGGGGTGCTCTCCGCGGTGTACCGGGACGCGGTGGTGCTGCCCGGCGGCGCGCCCGCGGCGGCCGGCGAGACGCTCGGCAGCGCCGTCGAGGCCGCCCGGTCGCTGCCCGCGGGCCCGGCCGGCGAGCTGCTGGCGTCCGGCCGGGAGGCGTTCGTGGCGGGTGTCGACCTCGCGGTCGGGGTGGCCGCGGCGATCGTCGCGGTCGTCTTGGTGACGGCCGGGACCGGCCTGTGGCGGGCGCACCGGGCCGTGCTGGCCGCCGGCGCGTCCGGGATCCCGGAGCGGGCGCTGCAGCGTTCCGGTCGCTGACCGGTGCCCCGGGGATGCGGGCCGGATCCCCGGGGTCCCCGCCGGCCCGGGGCCGCCGCCGGGGCGCCCCGGCGGTGTGCCGTCGACCGGCTGGTTGACTACACCGGGACAGCCGCCGACGCCGTGGGAGACATCCGTGCCGTACGAGGTGGTCAGTGCCTACACGCTGGTTCTGGGTGGGGGACACGAGGAGCCGGGTGCCGACGAGCGCGGGTCCGGGCCCGAGGTGTCGGTGCACACCACCGCCGAGGACGCCTGGCGGGCACTGGACGCCGGCGTCCGGCAGCGCTGCGGGATGCGGCCCCGGCCGCGGCGGAGCATCGACCCGGACGCGGTCGTCCGGCTGGCCGACGCCTGGCGGGCGGCCGACCCGGTGACCCGCTACTGGAACATCACCGCGCACCGGCTGCCGATCATGGTCCCGGAGTTCGCGCGGACCCCGGCCGAGCCAGTCCGCACCCCCTTCGGCACGCAGAATGCGTAACTACGTCGGATCAATACGTTGAATCGGACCGTTCCGACTGCGCGGATGTAGTTCGGCGAAGCCTGCTTGCGCATTTCCGCTCAATCGTCCTGTGAGGTCGTCGAATCCGTCACCCGCATCGGGTTGCGTTCGTGTGACAAGCCCGTCACCAGGAAGGACGTCGGCGTCCACGGCGGCCTACTGGATCGATTTACATGATCGGTGTTGTGCCTGACCTCTCAAGAGATGCCATGGGTAGGGGTCCATTCCGCGGGTAGCCTCGGTTTCCACCTTTTCCCGCACAGGCCCGTGCCGATGATCGGTACGGGCTCGTAAGACTTCCCCGGGCGGCGGGCCGGGGCCGGCGAGGAGAACAGGACGACATGACTGCAGCCACCGTTCCGGGAACCGACAAGGCACCGACCACCAACCAGGCCGTCGTGGCCTGGGTGCAGGAGATCGCCGAGCTTGCGTCACCGGACCGGGTCGTGTGGTGCGACGGGTCGGAGGAGGAGTGGACCCGGCTGACCGACCAGCTGGTCGAGGCGGGCACCCTGACCCGGCTGGAGAAGAAGCCGAACTCGTTCTACGCGGCGTCCGACCCCGACGACGTCGCCCGGGTCGAGGAGCGGACCTTCATCTGCAGCGAGACCGAGCGGGGCGCCGGGCCGACCAACAACTGGCAGCCGCCGGCCGAGATGAAGCAGACCATGACCGAGCTCTACCGGGGCTCGATGAAGGGCCGGACGCTCTACGTCGTCCCGTTCTGCATGGGGCCGATCGACTCGGACGACCCGAAGATCGGCGTCGAGATCACCGACTCCGAGTACGTCGTCATCTCGATGAAGATCATGACCCGGATGGGCGCGAGCGTCGTCCCGCTGCTCGACACCGCCGGCGACCGCTGGGTCAAGGCGCTGCACTCGATCGGCGCCCCGCTGGAGGAGGGCCAGGCCGACGTCGCCTGGCCGTGCAACGAGACCAAGTACATCAGCCACTTCCCGGAGACCTGGGAGATCTGGAGCTTCGGCTCCGGCTACGGGGGCAACGCGCTGCTCGGCAAGAAGTGCTACGCGCTGCGGATCGCCTCCTCGATGGCGCACGACGAGGGCTGGCTCGCCGAGCACATGCTGATCCTCAAGCTGATCAGCCCGGAGGACAAGGCGTACTACGTGGCCGCCGCGTTCCCGAGCGCCTGCGGCAAGACCAACCTCGCGATGCTGCAGCCGACCGTGCCCGGCTGGCGGGCCGAGACCGTCGGCGACGACATCGCCTGGATGCGCTTCGGTGCCGACGGCCGGCTCTACGCCATCAACCCGGAGTTCGGCTTCTTCGGCGTCGCGCCGGGCACCAACTGGAAGACCAACCCGAACGCGATGCGCACCATCGAGCAGGGCAACGCGCTGTTCACCAACGTCGCGCTGACCGACGACGGCGACGTCTGGTGGGAGGGGCTGGAGGGCGATCCCGCCCACCTGACGGACTGGAAGGGCAACGACTGGACCCCGGAGTCCGGCACCGACGCCGCGCACCCGAACTCCCGCTACACCGTGCCGATCGAGCAGTGCCCGGTCGTCGCCCCGGAGTGGGACGACCCGCAGGGCGTCCCGATCTCGGCGATCCTGTTCGGAGGCCGCCGCAAGACGACGATCCCGCTGGTCACCGAGGCGCGCAGCTGGCAGCACGGCACCTTCATGGGCGCCACCATGTCGTCGGAGAAGACCGCGGCCGCGGCCGGCGGGCTCGGCCAGGTCCGGCGCGACCCGATGGCGATGCTGCCGTTCCTCGGCTACAACGTCGGCGACTACTTCGCGCACTGGGTGAACGTCGGCAAGGGCGCGGATGCGGACAAGCTGCCGAAGATCTTCTACGTCAACTGGTTCCGGCGCGGCGACGACGGCCGCTTCCTGTGGCCCGGCTTCGGTGAGAACAGCCGCGTCCTGAAGTGGTGCATCGAGCGACTGGAGGGCAAGGCGGCCGCCGTCGAGACCCCGATCGGCTACGTGCCCACCATCGATCAGCTCGATCTCGACGGCGTCGACGCCGACCAGGCCGACGTCGCCGAGGCGCTGGCCGTCGACGTCGACGAGTGGAAGGCCGAGATCCCGCTGATCGAGGAGTGGTTCGCCACCATCGGCGGCGACAACCTGCCGTCCTCGATCCGCGACGAGTTCGAGGCGCTCAAGCAGCGCCTGGGCCTCTGAGCATCCCCGACCGGACCGAACCCCCGGCGGCCGTCCGGCCGCCGGGGGTTTCGTCACATTGGGCCCGCGATCGGTGACGGAGAGAGATTTCACGCCGATGGAGCAGTGCTGGACGGCGCGTCGTCACCCAGTGTGGACCCCGGAGGTTGCGTGGGTCGTGCCACCGGGGAGTTCCGCCAGGTCGGAGCGCCGCGACGGCGCGCCGGGTAGCCTGCGACAGGACCGGCACGGGCGTGCCGCCGAGCCGTCGTGTGCCCGTTCGGGTTCCCGTCCGTCGCGGATCGTGATCGCGAACGGCGGTGGGCCGGACGGAGCAGGCGGGGAGGCGGAACGCCGGGCGCGCCACGGCGATACACACCGTGAGCGCCGTCCCCGGTACGGCGTTGCTGGTACGGCGGAGGTGTGAGCGAGATGCTGGATGTCCGGGTGTCCGAGGGCACGGACACGGAGGCGCTCGTCGCGTTCGTCGAACGGTTGGCGGGCAGCGGGCGCGGTGGACCGGCGGTGCGGGCGGCGACGACCCGGATCGTCGGCGACCTGCGCGCCGAGCGGGTGCCCGCGGGTCTGCGGATCCTCTCCGCCTCGCTGAACTCGCCGGTCCCGCCGCGGCCGCGGTCCGCGGGCGACGAGACCGAGACGCTGGCCGGCGTGCTCGGCGACGAACCGCTGGTCGTGCTGTCCGACACCGGGACCGACGAGCTGGCCCGGGCGCTCGCCGAGCTGGCCGACCAGGGCATGCGGATCCTGCTGACCGGCGCGGACGCCGAGCGGCTCGGCGCGGTGCGCGCCGCGCTCCCGGCCGCACTCGGCGGGCGGATCGTGGACCGGCTGCCCGGGCTGTCCTCGATCGACCTGCGCCGGCTGCGCAGGCTGCTGGCGACGGTCGGCCGCGACCGGTCGGCCAGGGCGGACCAGGAGCTGCCCCCGGAGGGCGCGCTGCCGTCGCACGCCGAGGTGGCGGCCTGCTGCCGGCGGGCCGACCGGGTGGTCGACGGCACCGACGGCGACGGGAGCGGTGAGGCGCGGGTGCTCCCGGGCCTGCTGCGCGATCTCGACGCCGAGCGCCGCGCGGCCGTCACCCAGGTCGCCCGCTGCGTCGTCGGCTCGCTCGGCTCGCTGGCCGGCGAGCCGGACGCCGATCGGCTGCGCGACGTGGTCGGCCGGCTCGTGCACGGCGGGCTGCGCTCCGAGTTCGAGTCGCTGCAGGGGCTGGCCGCCCGCCAGCGCGACGACCGGGTGCGCTTCGCCGCCGGTCCGCCGGTGCAGGTGCTGGAGCCGCTGCCGGAGGGCGGCGACGACGTGATCCGGTACTACCTCGACTATCTCGACGGCGGCGGCCGCATCCGGTCCTACTTCCGGCCGCAGCCGCAGCGCGACGCCGAGCCGATGCTGGAGCGGTTCCGGGTGGCCGGCGGCGAGCCGTACACCTACGACCACGTGGCCGCGATCGTCAACCACCTCGACCTGGCCCGCCGGGACGACGAGATCGCCCGCCTGTGCGCGCTGCTCGGGCTGCCGATCCCCCGCTCGGCGGACGAGCTGCCGGAGCTGACCGACACCCTGGACCGGATCGCCGCGACCGCGCGATCGGTCGGCGCGCTGCGCCACGACGTGCTGTTCCTGCAGCAGAACTCGCCGGTGTCGGTGCCCGACCTGGACACCGCGGAGCGGGTCGGCCGGGCCATCGTCGACTACGACGAGCACGGCGACCCGGCCGAGGCGGTCGACGAGCTGGAGCGGTTCGCGCAGGCGTGCGAGGGGTCCGTGCCGTTCGGCGCGATGGCGCCGGAGCACGCCGCGGCGGTCGCCGCCGTCCGGGCCCACGACCCGGACGCCTACGCCGAGGCGCTCGGCGAGATCGGCCGGGCCCGCCGCGAGGTCGCCGACCGGCACGAGCTGGACACGCTGCTCGGCGAGCTCGCCGGAACCCACCGCGACCTGGCGCTGGCCTGGGCCGCGCAGGCGGCGCGGGGCGCCCGCGGGTTCGGGCTCATCGCCGTCCCGTCCACCGACGACCTGCTCGCCGCGCTGCCGCCCGCCGACTCCACCGACGTCGTCGTGGTGCTGGGGACCGGATCGATGCAGGCCGACGGCCTGCTGCTCACCGCGGCCGCACCGCGGATGCTCGCCGTCGTCGGCGACGAGCCGCGGGCCGAGTCCTCCGGGACCACCCTGCTGGAGGTGCTGAACCAGGCGTCGGCCCGGTTCCTGCGCGGCACCGGGATGGCGGAGCCGGCCGGCCCCGATCCGGACGAGCGCGCGGCGGTGCCCGCGGTGCCGCCTGCCTCGTCGGTGCCCGAGCAGTCCGGCCCGGCCGACGAGCGGTCCGGGCCCGAGGTGCCCGCGCCGCGTTCGGCGTCGGCCGGTCACGACCAGCGGCCGTCCGCGCCGTCGGCGATGGCCCCGGCGGCCCGCCCCGCGGGCGACGAGCGCTAGCGGCTCAGCTCGACCCGACCGCGCGGATCCCGTCGGCGACCCGGTCGAGCAGCACGAACGGGTCGTCGGCCGGGGGCTGCGCGCGCTCCCACCGCTCCCCGGACGCCGGATCGGCGGGCAGGTAGAGCGTCCACCGGCCGGGCTCCGGGTCGTCGGCCCGCAGCCGGGCCAGCGACGTCGACGACCAGGCCGCGCCCAGCTCGGGGAACGCGGGTGGCCTGCGGTCGAGGATCGTGACGGTGCCGCCGGCGGTGGTGTAACCGATCCGGCGGCGTTCGCGCTGCGGCTCGGGGACGAGCCCCGCACACCACGCCGCGAGCTGCTCGCGCACCTGCTTCGGGACTCCCATGCGGGCACATGGTCCCCGATCCGGATCCGTCCGGAAAGTCCCTCCCGGTCACGGGGCCCGTCACCGGGGATCGCCACCGCCGACGGGTACCCGCCCGCCTGCGATCGCGACACCCGGCTGCACCGCCCGCGCCGGGTAGCGTCGCCGGTCATGGCACAGCAGCACGAGGTCAGCCGGTTCGGACACGTCGATCCCGACGAGCTCCCGCCGGACCTGGCCGAGCGGATCGGCGCGATCGCCGAGAAGTCGGGCTTCGTCCCGAACGTGTTCCGGGCACTCGGCAGGCGGCCCGCCGAGCTGCGCGCGTTCCTGGACTACCACGACGCCCTGATGGAGCCCGCCCCTGACGCGGGCGGGCTGTCGAAGGCGGAGCGCGAGCTCGTCGTCGTCGCCACCTCGGGGGCGAACAGCTGCACCTACTGCGTGGTCGCGCACGGGGCGATCCTGCGCATCCGGTACCGGGACCCGGAGTTCGCGGACCGGGTCGCGACCAACCCGTACGCGGTGGAGCTGTCCGACCGCGAGCGGGCGATCGTCGACCTGGCACTGCTGGTCGCCCGCCGGTCGGAGTCGCTCACCGAGTCCGATCTCGACGCCGCCCGCGCCGCCGGTCTGACCGACGACGAGATCTGGGACGTCGGTGCCATCACCGCGCTGTTCGCCATGTCGAACCGGCTCGCGCACCTGACCGCGCTGCGCCCCAACCCGGAGTTCTTCCTGCTGGGACGGGTGCCGCGCGGCTGAGGGGGGAACTTCCTGCCCGCAGCGCCGCGTTCCCCTACCGTGGGCTCGACAGCCCGCGGCACGCCGAGTTGCCGCGACCCGTCACGGAGGTCCGTCACGATGTCCCTGTTCCGACGACTCGTCGTCCTGGCCGGCGCGGCCGAGGCCGCCCGCCGCTACGCCCGTTCCAACCCGGACAAGGCCGGGAAGGCGCTGGACTCGGCCGCCCAGTTCGTCGACAAGCAGACCGGCGGCAAGTACACCAACCAGATCGCCGGCGTCGCACGCAAGGCGAAGGACGCCGCAGGCATCCCGCAGCCCGGCTACGGCTACGGGACGCCCGGCACCACCCCGCCCGCGCCACCCGCGCCGGGCAACGGGCAGCAGCCCGGCGGTGCTCAGCAGCCGCCCGCGTTCCCGCCGCCGAACCCGGGCAACCAGCAGGGTGCCTGAGTCCGCCCGCGACCGGCCCCGGCACCGTGACGGTGCCGGGGCCGTCGCATGTGGACACCCGGTGGGCCGCGCCGCACGAGCTGTCCCGGCGCCCGGTCCCGTGCCAGGATCGGGGACGACGCAGGAGCGTCCCTGACCCGCCCACCCGTGCGGGTCACGGCGCCGACACCGCCGGCCGGTCACCCCGGCCCGGCGACACCGAGGAGGTACGCCGTGGAGGAACCGCAGGCGTGGGTACCGGGGGATCCGCGGTCGCGGCCCAGCCGCGAGCAGGTCGTCGCCGGGCTGAAGGGGGTCGACGAGGGCGGGGTCGAGCTCGTCCAGCTGCTGACGCCCGAGGGCGAGCGGGTGCACCACGAGCACTTCGACCGCTACACCGCCGACGTGACCCTGGACGACCTCAAGTCGCTCTACCGGGACCTGGTGCTGGTCCGCCGCGCCGACCGCGAGGGGAACTCGCTGCAGCGGCACGGCGAGCTCGGGATCTGGGTGCCGCTGCTCGGCCAGGAGGCCGCGCAGATCGGGTCCGGCCGGGCGTTGCGCCCGACCGACATGTGCTTCCCCAGCTACCGCGAGCACGGCGTCGCGTGGACCCGCGGGATCGACCCGACCGAGCTGCTCGGCATCTTCCGCGGCACCGACCACGGCGGCTGGGACTTCACCGGCCGCAGGTTCCACCCGTACACCATCGTGATCGGCAACCAGTGCCTGAACGCGGCCGGCTACGCGATGGGCCAGCGCTTCGAGGGCAGGGTCGGCGACCCGGACACCGGCGAGGCGACGATCTGCTACTTCGGCGACGGCGCCACCAGCCAGGGCGATGTGCACGAGGGCTTCGTCTGGGCCGCCGCGTACGACGCGCCGCTGGTCTTCTTCTGCCAGAACAACCAGTGGGCGATCTCGGTCCCGCTGGAGCGCCAGACCCGGGTGCCGCTCTACCAGCGCGCCCGCGGCTACGGCTTCCCCGGTGTCCGGGTGGACGGCAACGACGTCCTCGCCTGCCTCGCCGTCACCCGCTGGGCGCTCGACGAGTGCCGCACCGGCAACGGGCCGGTCCTGATCGAGGCGTTCACCTACCGGATGGACTCGCACACCACCTCCGACGACGCCACCCGCTACCGGCTGGCCGACGAGGTCGAGCTGTGGAAGCTGAAGGACCCGATCGAGCGGGTCCGGGTGCACCTGACCCGCCGGCACGGCGTCGAACAGGAGTTCTTCGAGGCCGTCGACGCCGAGGCGAACGAGCTGGGCGAGCGGCTCCGCGCGTTCTGCCGGGCGATGCCGCAGCCGGGCCCGGAGCGGATGTTCTCCGAGGTCTACGCCGAGGCGTCCCCGCAGGTCGACGCGCAGCGCGCGGAGTACCTCGCCTACCACGCCTCCTTCACCGGCGAGGGGGAGCAGGCATGAGCACCACCACGATGGCGAAGGCCCTCAACGACGGGCTGCGCGCCGCGATGGAGCGCGACCCCAAGGTGCTGATCATGGGTGAGGACGTCGGCAGGCTCGGCGGCGTCTTCCGGATCACCGACGGGCTGCAGAAGGACTTCGGCGAGCAGCGCGTGCTGGACACCCCGCTGTCCGAGTCCGGCATCATCGGCGCCGCGATCGGGCTCGCCGTGCGCGGCTTCCGGCCGGTCTGCGAGATCCAGTTCGACGGGTTCGTCTTTCCCGGCTACGACCAGATCGTCTCCCAGCTCGCCAAGCTGCGGTACCGCACCCAGGGCACGGTGCCGGTGCCGGTCGTCGTCCGGATCCCGTTCGGCGGCGGGATCGGCGCGGTCGAGCACCACTCGGAGTCGCCGGAGTCGCTGTTCGCGCACGTCGCGGGCCTGAAGGTGGTCGCCTGTGCCACCCCGGCCGACGCGCACTGGATGATCCAGCAGGCGATCGCGGGCGACGATCCGGTGATCTTCTTCGAGCCGAAGCGGCGGTACTGGGAGAAGGGGACGGTCGATCCGGACCTCGCCGCGGCCCCGCCGCTGCACTCGTCGCGGGTGGTCCGCCCCGGCTCGACGCTCACCGTCGCCACCTACGGCCCGATGGTGAAGACCTGCCTGGAGGCCGCGACCGCGGCCGCCGAGGACGGCCAGGACCTGGAGGTGATCGACCTTCGCACGCTGTCCCCGCTCGACCTGGGGCCGGTCGCGGAGTCGGTGCGCCGCACCGGGCGGCTGGTCGTGGTGTCCGAGGCACCGTCCGAGTCCTCGATCACCTCCGAGGTCGCCGCCCGGATCCAGCAGGAGTGCTTCTTCTCGCTGGAGGCCCCGGTGCTGCGGGTGACGGGCTTCGACACCCCCTACCCGCCGTCCCGGCTGGAGGACGACTACCTCCCCGACCTGGACCGGGTGCTGGACGCCGTCGACCGTTCGCTGGCCTGGTGAGGGACCCCGATGACGCGTGAGCTGTTCAACCTGCCCGACGTGGGCGAGGGACTGACCGAGGCCGAGATCGTCACCTGGCGGGTCGCTCCGGGCGACACGATCCAGGTCAACGACGTGATCGTCGAGATCGAGACGGCGAAGGCGGCCGTGGAGCTGCCCTCGCCGTGGGCGGGCACGGTCGGCGAGCTGCTGGCCGAACCGGGCGCGACGATCGAGGTCGGGACGCCGATCATCGCCATCGACACCCCCGGTTCCGGTTCCGGCGGGGCCGCCGAGGAGGAGGCCGGCGCGAAGATCGGTGAGGCGGGCAAGGACGGCCGGATCGCCACGCTGGTCGGGTACGGCCCGCGGCAGGGTTCGGTGCGTCGCCGGCCACGGCGCGCGCCCGGTGCTTCCGGCGCTCCCGGTGCGACCGCCGCTGCGCCTGCCGGTGCGCCGGGATCGCCCGCACCCGCCGGCGAGCCGGGGTCGCCCGCGTCCGCGCAGCCGGACGTCCCGGCCGGGGTGGCCGCGGCCGCCGCGGTGGGGCCCGGTGAGGCGGCGGACGTCCGCGCCGAGGTGCCCGGTGCGGGCCCGGTCGGTGCGGCCGCACCCGGGGCCCACCGCACCGCCCCCGACACCGCCGGCCTGTTCGACGAGTCCGGCCCGGCCGATCCGGTCGGCACCGGGAGTGCGGTCGGCACCGGGAGTGCGGTCGGCGCTGCAGGCCCGGTCGCGGCGCTCGTGCCGCTCGCACCCCCACCGGTCCGGCTGCTCGCCCGGGAACTGGTCGTCGACCTGCGCGCGGTGACCGGGACCGGCCCGCACGGCCGGATCACCCGCGACGACGTGCACGCCGCCGCGGCCGGAGCAGCCGCCCCGGCGGAAGCCGGAAGCCCGGCCGCCACCGGGGGCCCGGCCGCATCCGCGGCGCCGGGCGCGGGGGCCGCCCCGGCCGCCCCGGCCACCCCGGGCGCCGGGGCGGGCCCGGCAGGCACCGGCGCCGGGACGACGGCGGCACCGGCCACCGGGCCCACCGGAGCCAGCGCACCGGCACCCGCCGCCGCGCAGGCCCCGGCCGGCGACCGGCGGGAGCCCATCCGCGGCGTCCGGAAGGCCACCGCCGCCGCGATGGTCGCCAGCGCCTTCACCGCACCGCACGTCACCGAGTTCCTCAGCGTCGACGTCACCGGCATGATGGCGCTGCGCGACCGGCTCCGCGGATCGCGCGAGTTCGCCGGGGTGAAGCTGACCCCGCTCGCGTTCGTCGCGAAGGCGGCCTGCCTCGCCGCCGCCCGCACCCCCGCGGTCAACGCGACCTGGGACGAGCGGGCCGGTGAGATCGTCTACTACGAGCGGGTACAGCTCGGGATCGCCGCCGCGACCCCGCGCGGCCTGCTGGTGCCGAAGATCCGCGACGCCGACCGGCTCGCGCTGCGCCCGATGGCGGAGGCGCTGACCGAGCTCACCGAGACCGCCCGGGCCGGCCGGACCGCACCCGCCGACCTGGTCGGCGGCACGTTCACGATCACCAACGTCGGCGTGCTCGGCGTCGACACCGGCACGCCGATCCTGAACCCTGGCGAGTCCGCCATCCTGGCCGTCGGCTCGATCAAGCAGGCGCCCTGGGTGGTCGACGCCGAGCTCGCCGTGCGCACCGTCTGCCAGCTCGCGCTGTCGTTCGACCACCGGATCGTCGACGGCGCCGAGGGCTCCCGGTTCCTCGCCGACGTCGGTGCCCTGCTGGAGGATCCGGGGGTCGCGCTCACCTGGTAGGAGCCGCCGATCGGGGCGGATTCGGACGGATCGGGAGCAGAACGGCGCCGTCGCGCGTTACCAGGACATGCCGTTCGTGCTGCTCTACATCGTGCTCGAGGTGCTCGCGATCGTCGCGCTGGCGTCCTGGATCGGTGCCGGCTGGACCATGCTGGTGCTGCTCGCCGGGTCCGTGCTGGGCCTGCTCCTCGCCCGCCGCGAGGGGATCCGCGCCGCGCGGGCGCTCGGCGCCGCGGTGCAGCGCGGGAAGCTCGCGCACGAGGAGGCGACCGACAGCCTGCTGATCGCGATCGGCGGCGTGCTGCTGTTCCTGCCCGGCCTGATCACCGACCTGCTCGGGCTGGCGCTGGTGTTCCCGCCGACCCGCGCGCTCGCCCGCCGGCGGATGGTCCACGCGGCGGAGCGCGCGGCACCGGGCCTGCGCACCGCGCGGATCCGCTACGGCGCGACCGTGGTCGACGGCGAGACGGTGACCGAGCCGCGGCCGTACCGGCCGACCGGGCAGCCGACGATCACCGGTCCCGCCGCCGGCGGCGGACCGGTGGTCGAGGGCGAGATCGTCGACAATGACCGGCGTGACCGACCGGCGTGACCGACCGGATCGGCGGGGCGCCGTCGGGCACCCGCCGCGATCACCAGCCGGGCCGGGTGCCGGCGAGCAGATTCCGCAGGCTCTCCAGCCGGCGACGACGCTGCGTATTCGGGCGCATCCGCAACGTCGAGTGGTGCGTCTCGGCGGCACGGTGCCGTCCACGACGTCGGGTCACGGCGCTTCCTTCCGGGGGCGGGAACGGGTGCGACCTGGTATTCGGTCACCATATTCGCTGGTCGCGGCCGGTTCCGGAAGGTCGGTCGGCCGAGGCCACCGGATCGTGACTACAGCAGTGTGATTCAGGTCCCCGCGTCTCACGGACGGTCGGCGCGGTGTCGACCGGGCGACGCCGGAACAGTGGCGACACCCGACCGATCTCACTCTCGGTGACGGGCGGTCCGTCGCGCCGGTCGGGCCCGGCACCTGGTCGTCGGCCCGGATCAGCGGATGAACACCGCCGCGGGCCGACCCGCGCCGCTCAGCGGGAGCCGCCATCCAGCCGCAGCACGGCCCCGGTGCAGTACGACGACGCCCGCGACGCCAGGTAGAGCGCAGCACCGGCGATCTCGCCCGGCTCCCCGGCCCGTCCGAGCGCGATGGTCTCGGCCGCCTGCGCGGCGAACGCGTCGAGGTCCCACGCGCGCGAGATGTCGGTGAGGAACGGGCCGGCCTGGATCGCGTTCACCCGCACGGTGCGGCCGAAGGTGTGCGCGAAACCGACGGTCAGGCTGTTCAGCCCGGCCTTCGCCGCGGCGTAGGGCAGTTCGTGCGCGGTCGGCCGGGTGGCGGCGATCGAGCTGACGTTGATGATCGAGCCGCCGCCGTGCGCGGCCATCCGGGCGCCGATCACCGCGGTCAGCCGGAACGGTCCTTTCAGGTTGACCGCGAGCACCTTGTCGTAGAGCGCCTCGGACACGCCCTCCGGGGAGTCGTAGAGCGGCGACATCCCGGCGTTGTTGACCAGCACGTCGATCCGGCCGAACTCGGCGTACGCGCGTTCCACCAGGTGGTCGCAGTCGGCCCAGTCGCCGACGTGACACGGCACCCCGATCGCGCGGATGCCGTGCCCGGCCGCGATCTCCGCCGCCGCCCGCTCGCAGGCGTCCGGCTTGCGTCCGGCGAGCACGAGATCGGCGCCGTGCGCGGCGAACGTCTCGGCCATGACGCGGCCCAGACCGCGGCTGCCGCCGGTCACCAGCGCGACGGAGCCGGACAGGTCGAACATCGGATCGGACACGGGATCTCCCGGGGCTCGTCGGGTCGGACGGGGATCGCAGCGGCGCGGCGGCCGGCCGGCGCAGCCGCGCCGTGTCGCCGCGCCGGCGGTCCCCGGTCTCGGGCGGCCCGGCGCGTGTCCCCCTCCGGAACGACGCCCAGTGTGGAGCAGGCGGGCCCGCGGGCCCGGCACCGAACCCGGGAATCGGCCCGGAGATCCCACCTCTGCGGTACACCGACGGCGTCGCGCCCGGGGCGGCGACGAACGCGCGCCGCTGGGCCGGGCGGGTGATCGCCGCCGACACGCCGGGCGCACGCTACCGCCGTATACGGAATCCGGAAGATCGGCGGATACCGTCGGATCATGGACCCGGTGCGCAACCCGTTCGCCCCCGGCGCCGGGCAGCGCCCGCCCGAGCTGGCCGGCCGGGACCGCGAGGTGGACGCCTTCGAGATCGTCCTGGAGCGGGTCGCCCGGGGCCGGCCGGAGCGCAGCCTGGTGCTCACCGGCCTGCGCGGGGTCGGCAAGACGGTGCTGCTCGGCGAGCTGCGCTCGATGGCGATGCACGCCGGCTGGGGGGCGGGGAAGATCGAGGCACGGCCGGAGGCCGATCTGCGCCGCCCGCTGTCGGCGGCGCTGCACCGCGCCATCCGCGATCTCGCCGTCCGGCACCGCGCCCCGGAGCGGATCGACGAGGTGCTCGGCGTGCTCAAGGCGTTCGCGCTGCGGTCGTCGCCGGAGGGCACCAAGCTGCGCGACCGCTGGCAGCCGGGTATCGACGTGCCGGTCCGCAACGGCCGGGCCGACTCCGGTGACATCGAGATCGACCTGGTCGAGCTGTTCACCGAGGTGGCCGAGCTGGCGCAGGACGTCGGGTCGGGTATCGCGCTGCTGATCGACGAGATGCAGGACCTGCGCGCCGAGGACGTGTCCGCCCTCTGCGCGGCCTGCCACGAGCTGTCCCAGTCCCGGGTCCCGCTGGTCGTGGTCGGCGCCGGGCTGCCGCACCTGCCGGCGGTGCTGTCAGCGTCGAAGTCGTACTCGGAGCGGCTGTTCAAGTACTCGCGGATCGACCGGCTGGACCGCTCGGACGCCGACTTCGCCCTGCTCGCGCCGGCCGAGCGGGAGGACGCGACGTTCGACCGCGAGGCGCTCGACGACCTGTACCGGCGATCCGGCGGCTACCCCTACTTCGTCCAGGCGTACGGCAAGGCGGCCTGGGACGCCGCGCCGACCAGCCCGATCGGGGTGCGCGACGTCGCCATGGCCGCACCGGAGGCGGAGGCCGAGCTGGCCGTAGGGTTCTTCGGCTCCCGCTTCGAGCGGGCCACCCCCGCCGAGCGGGAGTACCTGCGGGCGATGGCCGAGCTGACCGACGGCGAGGACCTGCCGGTCGAGACCGCGGCCGTCGCGAAGCACCTGGAGCGGCGGGCGTCGTCGCTGTCGCCGGCCCGGGACAGCCTGATGAAGAAGGGTCTGGTGTTCTCGGCGCAGCGCGGCCAGATCGCCTTCACCGTCCCGCACTTCGGGCGATACCTGCTCGCGAACACATGAGCACTCGCCCGTTCGAGTGAAATGAAGTTGCGCCGTAACGCTTCGTAGGTAGGGGACGACATCCCTGGTGAGCCCCGCGGTGCCACCGGACCCCCGACTCGGTCGCACCGCGGGGCGTTCCACGTCCGGGGCCTTCCCCGCACCCCCCGGGCGCTGCCGGGGGTGCCCCGCGCGGCCCGTAGCATCTGCCGGGTGGCCGAGCCCAAACTCGAGATCCAGATGCTTCATGACCGCGTCATGATCAAGGGGATCGAGGGTGCCGGTGAGCGACGGAGCTCGGCCGGAATCGTGATCCCGGCAACCGCACAGGTCGCCAAGCGTCTGGTCTGGGGAGAGGTGGTCGGGGTGGGGCAGCACGTCCGCACGGTGAAGGCCGGCGATCGTGTCCTCCTCGCCGCCGAGGACCAGTACGAGGTCGAGATCGGCGGGATCGCCCATCTGGTGATGCGCGAGCGGGACCTGCACGCGGTGGCCAGCGAGGCCGCCCAGTACGGGACCGGTCTCTACCTCTGACCCCTGGTTCCGCGAGCCCGCGCGGGTGCGGAACTGCAGGAACCACGGCAGTGCGGAAAGGAAGTCCGACGTCATGCCCGAGCGTCAGTCCCCGTCCGGTGAGGCCACCGAGCAGCCGGTGACGTCCTCACCGGATCCGGCGACGGGACCTGGTGACGAGGCCGGAGGGGGTCCTGCGACCACGGAGTCGTCCGGCCGGCCGGTGATGCCGGCCCGCCGCCCCTCCCCCCGGCCCGTCCCCGCACCGCAGGCCGACGGAACCGCCCCGGCGGCCGGACGGCCGTCACCGGCTCCGCGCCCCGCGGACCCGGCCGAGGCCGCCGAGCAGGCGCCCGCCGAGTCCGCCGCGGCCCGGTCCGTCGCCGGTCAGGCCGCCGACCCGCAGTCCGAGCCGGACGGCCGTTCCGGCGCCGGGGCGGTTCCGGCCACCGGGGGTGCGGCCACCGGGGGTGCGGCCACCGGATCTCCGCGTCCGTCGCCCGCGCCGCGTTCCGGCGGGGCGCCGGGTGCCGGGCAGCCACCGGGCACCGGTCAGCCTGGCGCTGGTCAGCAGGATGCCGGGCAGCCGGGTGTTGGGCAGCCGGGTTCCGGGCAGGTCGGCGCGGCTCAGCAGGGTTCCGGACAGCAGGATGCCGGGCAGTCGGGTGCGGCCCACCAGGGTGCGGCCCAGCCGCAGGCCGCTCCCCAGGGCCAGGCCGGTGCGGCCGCCGCCGGATCGGCTGCGGCGCCGACCACCCCGACGCCGGCCGGTGCCGGCCGGCCGGGCAACGGCCCCCAGGCGGGCTCCACTCCCCCGGAGGCCGGCCGGATCGACGCACGACCCGAGAGCCACCCCGACGGCGCCGCCCGCCCCGGACCCGGCCCCCGGCCCGCCGCCGCGGCCGCCGGAGCCGCCGGAACCGGTTCCGCCGGTGCCGGCGGACCTGGCGGTGCTGCCGGTGCCGGTGGGGCCAATGGGGCCCAGCAGGCCCCCGGCGACACCGCCGAGCCCGCCGCTCCCGTGCAGCCGGACACGCCGACCGTCCCCGCCCCCACCCCGCAGTCCGCGGGCGCCCCGACCGTCGAACACCCGCCCGCCCCGACGAGCACCGACCAGGACACCGTCCGGGTCGCGCCGGTGAGCGAGCAGCAGACCCACGTGCTGCCCCGGGTGACGCCCGCGGCGGCGCAGGCCGAGGACCGTTCGGCGGCCCGGACCGAGCAGATCCGCACCGGCGGCGCCGCGGCCTTCGGTGGAGGCACGGCCGCGACCGGTCCGGGTGGCCCCGGCGGGCCCGGTGGACCGGGCGGGCCCGGTTCCGACTCCGCCGGTTCCGGCGACGGTGACGGTGAGGGCCGCTCCGGCAGCCGCCGCCCGAAGGCGCTGATCGTCGCGGCCGTCGCGCTCGGCCTGCTGGTCGTCGGGTACGTCGGTGATCTCGCGCTGTCCTCGGGCAGCGTCCCGCGCGGCGTCGTCGTCGCCGGGCAGGAGATCGGTGGCATGTCCCGCTCGGCGGCAACCGAGAAGCTGCAGGCCGCGATCGAGCCGCGGTCCACGGCACCGGTCCCGGTGCAGGCCGGTGAGATCCAGAGCGAGATCGACCCGCGGGCCGCCGGCCTGCGGGTGGACTACGAGCGCACCCTCGACGAGGCCGGGGAGCAGCCGCTCAACCCGTTCACCCGGATCGCGTCGTTCTTCGGGAACCGGGACGTTCCGGTCGTCAACACCACCGACGACCGGGCGGTCCGCACCGCGCTCGAGCAGATGGCGCCGCTGGTGATGAAGGAGCCGGCCGAGGGCTCGGTCCGGTTCGACGGGCTGGAGCCGCAGCCGGTCGAGCCCGAGCCCGGCCAGGAGCTCGACGTCGACGCGGCCGTCGGTGTGGTCGAGCAGCGCTGGGCGGACGGCGAGCCGGTGCAGCTGCCGCTGATCATCGAGCAGCCCGTCACCACGCCCGCCGACGTGCAGCAGGCGATCGAGGAGGTCGCCCGGCCCGCCGTCTCGGGTCCGCTGACCGTCACCGGTGAGGGCGCCATCGCGACCATCCCGCCGGAGCAGATCGCGAGCTCGCTGAGCTTCACCGCGGACCCGGAGGGCGCCGCCAAGCTCAAGCCGGTGATCGCGACCAAGACCCTGGAGGACGCGGCCGCACCGCAGCTGGCCGAGACCGAGCGGCCGGGTGTCGACGCCGAGCTGGACTTCGCGTCCACCCCGCCGCGGGTGGTCCCCTCGGAGGACGGCCGCGGGGTCGACTACGAGGCGACCTTCGCCAACGTCCTGCCGGTGCTCACCGGCGAGGGCCCGCGCGAGGTCCCCGCGGTGTACGCCGAGCAGCCTGCCGAGATCACCACCGCGGACCTGGAGTCCCTGGGCAACGCGGTCGAGATCAGCACCTTCACCACCGGCGGATTCGCGGCCGACTCGGGGCAGAACATCCGGCGCGCCGCCGAGGCGGTGGACGGCCAGATCGTCGCGCCGGGCGAGACGTTCAGCCTCAACGCGGTGACCCTGCCGCGCAACGAGGCCAACGGCTACGTCGAGGCGGGCGTGATCGAGGACGGGCACCCGGCGCGCGGCGTCGGCGGCGGCGTCTCCCAGCTCGCGACGACGCTGTACAACGCGTCGTACTTCGCCGGGATGACCGACATCGAGCACAAGGAGCACAGCTACTACATCAGCCGGTACCCGGTGGCCCGCGAGGCGACGGTGTTCAACAACCTGATCGACGTCAAGTTCCGAAACGACGGGCCGACGGCCGTGCTGATCAGGACCAACTGGACGCCCAGCAACGTCACGGTGACCTTCTTCGGCCAGAAGATGTGGGAGGTCGAGTCGGCGACCGGTCCGCGGACCAACCCGACCGAGCCGCAGGTCGTCGACATCCCGGCGGGCGAGGCGTGCAGTCCGAGCAACGGTGCGCCCGGCTTCACCGCCACCGACACCCGGACGATGCGCAACGTGCAGACCGGTGAGACGCAGTCGGAGACGCGGACGGTGAGGTACAACCCTCAGCCGATCGTGCGCTGCGGCGGCTGATCCGGTGATCCCTCGGTCCGGAAGCTGACGAGAGGTCCGTCACATTCGTACCCTGATCCCTCGGCCGACGACGGAGCGAGGGATCGGGGCTACCGGATGCGCATCGGGGACATTCTCAGGACCAAGGGCAGCACGGTCACGACCGTGGCGCCGGACGCGCCGGTGACGGAGGTGCTGCGCTTCATCGCCGAGCAGAACGTCGGCGCCCTGCCCGTGGTCGACGCCGGCCGCCTGGTCGGCATCGTGTCCGAGCGCGACGTCGTCCGTCGGCTGCACCAGCAGGGCAGCGGACTACTCGACGCCCGGGTGTCCGACGTGATGACCGCGGCCGTGGTGACCTGCGGCCCGGACGACGGCGTCGGGGACCTCGGGCGGGTCATGACCGACCGCCGGATCCGGCACCTCCCGGTGATCGTCGACGGCGAGCTCACCGGGATCGTCTCGATCGGTGACCTGGTGAAGGCGCGGATCGACATGCTCGAACAGGAGCGCGAGCAGCTGGAGAGCTACATCGCCCAGTAGCGCGGGCGCGGCGCCACGAGCGCGCCGCGCCGATGATCTCCGGCGCCGGCCGCACCGCCGGACATGAGCGGGCCCCGGGCGGGGAGTCCGCGCCCGGGGCCCGTCTCATCGGCGGGGCCGGATCAGAACGCGGCCTCGTCCAGCTCCATCAGTGCGTTGTCGGCGTTGTCGATGATCGCCTTCTCCGACGTCAGGCGGGGCAGCACGGTCTTGGCGAAGAACGAGGCCACGCCCACCTTGCCCTCGTAGAACGCCCGGTCCCGGGCAGGTGTGCCGTCCGCGCCCAGTGCGTCCAGGGCGACCGTCGCCTGTCGGAGCAGCAGCCAGCCGACGAGCAGGTCACCGACCGCCATCAGCAGCCGCACCGTGTGCTGGCCGACCTTGTACAGGTTCGTCACGTCCTCGGCGGAGGCGTACAGGTGCCCGGTCAGCGAGCCGAGCATGCCCTGTACGTCGGTGAGCGCGGTGCGCAGCAGCTCGCGCTCCTCCTTGAGCCTGCCGTTGCCCGCGTCGGAGTCGATGAACGCGGACACCTCCCCCGCGACGTGCGCCAGCGCCTGGCCGTTGTCCCGCACGATCTTGCGGAACAGGAAGTCCAGCGACTGGATCGCGGTGGTGCCCTCGTACAGCGAGTCGATCTTGGCGTCCCGGATGTACTGCTCGATCGCGTAGTCCTGCAGGAAGCCGGAGCCGCCCAGGGTCTGCAGCGACTGGACGAGCTGCTCGGTGGCCCGCTCCGAGCCGACCCCCTTGACGATCGGCAGCAGCAGGTCGTTGACCTTCTCCGCCAGCTCCGTGCTGATCCCTCCGCTGATGCCGCCGGTACCGCCCTCGTCGCCGAGCCGGATCCGGTCCTGGAACGTCGCGGTGTAGGTGTAGACGGCGCGCAGCCCCTCGGCGTACGCCTTCTGCAGCATCAGGCTGCGCCGGACGTCGGGGTGGTGGGTGATCGTCACCCGCGGCGCGGTCTTGTCCGTCATCCGGGTCAGGTCGGCGCCCTGCACCCGCTCCTTGGCGAAGTCCAGAGCGGTCAGGTAGCCGGCCGACAGCGTGCCGATGGCCTTGGTGCCGACCATCATCCGGGCGTACTCGATGACCTGGAACATCTGGGCGATGCCGTCGTGGACCTCGCCGAGCAGCCAGCCGACCGCGGGCGTGCCGTGCGCGCCGAAGGTCAGCTCGCAGGTGGTGGACGCCTTGAGGCCCATCTTGTGCTCGACGTTCGTCACGAAGGCGCCGTTGCGCTCGCCGGGCTCACCGGTCTCGGTGTCGAAGTGGAACTTCGGCACGAGGAACAGCGACAGGCCCTTGGTGCCCGGCTTCGCGCCCTCGGGGCGGGCCAGCACCAGGTGCAGGATGTTCTCGGTGAAGTCCTGCTCGGCCGAGGTGATGAAGCGCTTCACACCCTCTATGTGCCAGGTGCCGTCGTCCTGCGCGACGGCCTTGGCGCGCCCCGCGCCGACGTCCGACCCGGCGTCCGGCTCGGTCAGCACCATGGTCGCGCCCCAGCCGCGTTCGATCATGAGCTCGGCCCAGCGCTTCTGCTCGTCGGTGCCGTTGCGGTGCACGATACCGGCGAAGTTCGGCCCGGCCATGTACATGAAGACGGCCGGGTTGGCGCCCAGCATCATCTCGGCGGCGGCCCACTGCACCGACGGCGGGATGCCGTAGCCGCCCAGCTCGGTCGGCAGGCCCAGGCGCCACCACTCGCCGTCCCAGAGGACCTTGTAGGCGTCCTTGAGCTCCTGCGGGGTGCTCACCGAGAACGTCGCCGGGTCGAAGACCGGCGGATTGCGGTCGATCGTGGCGTAGTGCTCCGCGAGCGGGCCGGTGCAGACCGCGGACAGCTCGGTCAGCACGCCCTTGGCGGTGTCGAGATCGACGCCCTCGAACGGCCCGGTGCCGAGGTGGTCCTGCACCCGGAAGACCTCGAAGAGGTTGAACTCGAGGTCGCGCAGGTTGCTCTTGTAGTGGCCCATCAGTCCTTCACCGCCGTTCCTGCCAGGGCCGATCCCATTACCGGCCGGTAACTGCCTTCAGGGTATTACTGGTCGGTAACCAGTGGCAAGGCCAGTTGCCGCCCGGCGCAGCGACACGAGCGAGTGACGCATTCGTCCGGCGTGCCCGACACGTCGATCAGCTGTGATAGCCGAGAATGGCGTGACGCCAGAGACGCAGGGGACGTCCGTGGCGCATGTGACTCAGGGCGCCGCCGGCGGTATCGGGTGACGTCCGGAAGGGCGGACGACCATGGGCGAAGCGGAGGGGCGCGCACGCTGGAGCCGGCGCGGTGCGCTGGTCGTCGGGGCCGCTGCGGGGGCCGGTCTGGTGGTGCCGGGCCTGGCCGGCCGGGCGCACGCGGCCGAACCGCCGACCACCGAGCCCGCGCCGCGGCCGGGCCCCGCGACCGTGCCCGGCCCGGACTCCGTGCCCGGACCGCAGGGGATGCCCGGGCCGGCCGCCGGGGCCGGCGGGCTGGCCGAGGCCGTCCGGGCCCCGTACATCGCGCGGTGCTTCGAGTGGGGGGCGCGGAAGCCGAAGTTCCCGCCGAAGATCTGGGACCGGCGGCCGATCCGGATCCTGGTGCACCACACGGCCGGGGCGAACACCACCGACTACAGCGTCGGTGCGGCGCACCGGCTCGCCCGGGGTATCCAGGCGTACCACATGGACAGCAACGGGTGGCTGGACTCCGGCCAGCACTTCACGATCTCCCGCGGCGGGCACATCATGGAGGGCAGGCTGTACAGCCTGGGCGAGCTCAACGGCGGCCGCCGCGTCGTCGAGGGCGCGCACAGCCCCGGCCAGAACGTGATCGCGATCGGGATCGAGAACGAGGGCACCTACATCGGCGTCGATCCGACGGTGGCGCTGTGGAACTCGCTGCGTGCCACCTGCGCCTACATCTGCATGAAGTACGGGATCGCGCCGACCGAGCTCTACGGGCACCGCGACTACCGCAACACGATCTGCCCGGGTGACCGGCTCTACGGGATGCTGCCGCGGCTGCGCTCGGAGGTCGCCGGGCTGCTCGGGCGCCGGCTGTCCCGGACCGAGGCGGGCAAGGCGAGCTGGCCGCTGCTGCGCGAGGGGTCCTCCGGCGCGCTGGTCGAGGCGGCGCAGTACCTGCTGCGCGACGCCGGGACGCTGCACGCGAAGCCGGACGGCCGCTACGACGAGCGGACGGTCGAGGCCGTCACCGCGTTCCAGACCGCGCACCGCGCCGACGACGCCAACGGCATCCTCGGCGGGGAGTCCTGGCCGGAGCTCGCGCGCACGGTGCACGCCGGGACCGGGGGCGACGCCGCGCGGGCGGTCGAGGTGCTGGCGGCGTACCGGAAGGTGGAGAGCGTGCCGGACGTCGTCGACCATCCGGTCTGGCAGCGGCTGCTCGGCACCGGCGGAGCGCCGGTGCCGGTCGCGGAGGACCCGCCCGGCGTCCTGGACCGCTGACGCGACATGGCCGGCGGGGTAGGTAACGACCGGGTGTTTCGGGCGAAATACGGCCGTCTGTCGGGTACCGTCGTCGACGCTATGGACGAGCCTCCGCCACAGGTGCGCCGCGCCGTCGGCTGGTGGGCCGCGGCCGTCGCCACGCAGGTCGCCGCGGTACTGGTCGCGGCGACGACGCCCCCGCGCGGCGGCGTGCTCACCACCACCGCACTCGTCCTGATCATGCTGGCGGTGCCGGCGGCGCTCGCCCACCGGATGCTGGCCGGGCGCGCCCGCGCCCGCACCGGCCTGCTGCTCGCCGGTGCGGTCGGCGCGCTGCTGGCGCTCGTCCCACCCGGGACGCCGTCGCCGTTCGCCGCCGCGTCCGGGGTGCCCGCCGTGCTGGCCGGGCTCGGCGTCGGCGCCGCGGTGCTCACCGTGGTGGCGGCACTGGCGTCGTTCACCCCGCGCGTCTCGGACTACCTGGCCGTTCCGGGGGCACCCACCAACGGGTGAACTAGTCTCGCCGGGTGCTCAACCGCTGCCCCGCGTGCGAGGCCCCCGCCGCCGAGCCGTTCTTCTCGGTGACCGGACTCCCGGTGCACGGGACGGCGGTGCTGCCGGATCCGGCGTCGGCCCGCGCCGTGTCGGTCGGCGACCAGGTGCTGGTGCTGTGCGGACACTGCGGGACCGTGTTCAACCGCGACTTCGCCCCGGAGCTGCTCGACTACTCCGGCGACCACGAGGAGTCCCAGCACCACTCGCCGCGGTTCGCCGCCTACGCCGAGCAGATCGCCGCCGACTGGGTGGCGCGGTTCGGGCTGGCCGGCGCGCACGTCGTCGAGGTCGGCTGCGGGTCCGGCGACTTCGCGGCCGAGCTGCTCCGGGCGGGCGCCGGCCGGGTGACCGGGATCGACCCGCACTTCGTCCCGGAGCGGGTCCGCCCGGAGCTCGCCGGGCGGCTCACCGCGGTCCCGGCCGAGTTCGCCCGCGACCAGGTCGAGCCGGGCACCGCCGCGCTGGTCTGCCGGCACACCCTGGAGCACATCCCGGCGCTGGCCGGGTTCGGCGCGGAGCTGCACGCCGGGCTCCGCCGCGGCGGCGGTCGCGCGCTGCTCGCCGAGGTGCCCGATCTCGGCCGGATCCTGGCCGAGGGCGCGTTCTGGGACCTGCAGTACGAGCACTGCTCCTACTTCACCCCGGCGACGCTGCGCACCTTCCTGCTCGGCGCCGGATTCGCCGATCCGGCGACCCGGCTCACCTACGCCGACCAGTACGTCGTCGCCGAGGCGGGCCCGGACGGCACGCCCGGTCCGGCGGCCCTCGCACCGCAGCAGCTCGACGGGCTTCGCACCGCCTGCCTCGACTTCGCGGCCCGGGTCGGTGACCAGGTCGGACGCTGGCGGTCCTGGCTGGGCGAGCGGGCGTCCGCGGGGGACGAGATCGTAGTCTGGGGCGGCGGGGCGAAGGGACTGACCTTCCTCAACGTCGTCGAGGGCGGGGGTGCCGGCCCGGGTGCGGTGCACGGCGTCGTCGACATCAACCCGGGCCTGCAGGGCCGCTTCATGGGTGGTCTCGGCCTGCCGATCCGCGCGCCGAAGGACCTGCTCGACTCGCCGCCGCGCGCGGTGCTGCTGATGAACCCGGTCTACACCGGCGAGGTCAGGTCCACCCTGGACGGCCTCGGGCTGGGCAGCACCGAGCTGCTCGCCGTCTAGCGGCGTCGCGGCTCACCCCGCCAGCCGGCGTACGACGGCCAGGTCCTCCGCCGTCGCGACGTGCAGGTTCGCCGGGTCCCCCGGCACCGTCACGATCCGGTGGCCGCGGGCGGCGAGCATCCCCGAGTTCTCCACCGGCCGCGGCGCGTCCGCGTGCGCCGCGCGCAGCACGTCCGCCCGGAACGCCTGCGGGGACTGGGTGAGCACGGTGTCCTGTTTGGGCAGCGTCTCGACGACCACGCCGTCGACCACCCGCTGCGCGACCTCCAGCAGCGGGACGACCGGCACCGCGCCGTCCGCGCCGTCGCGCACCGCGGCGACGACGGCGCGGAAGATCCGGTCCGCGGCGAGCGGATGGGCCGGATCGGCGAGCACCAGGATCCCGGCGTCGTCCGGCACGGCGGCCAGGCCCGCGCGCAGCGACTCGGACTGGTGGTCCCCGCCGGTCGCCAGCGCGTCCACCGGCGCGCCGTCCCACGCCAGGCCGGGCGGCAGCACCAGCGCGACCCGGTCGCAGGTGCGCCGGGCGGCGGCGACCGTGTGGTCGACCAGCCGGGCCCCGGCCAGCTCCTCCAGCTGCTTCAACCGCCCGTAGCGGGCCCCGCGCCCGCCGGCCAGCACGATCGCCCACACCTCGTCCACCACAGGGGTGATCCTGCCCGGGCCCGGCCGGGGTCCGGTGGCCGCACCCGATAGCCTCGAACACCCCGTTCGGGGGACCCGTGAGCAGCGACGAGGAGCGACGTGACGGCGACCGCCCCGACCACCTCCCCGCTCGCCGGGGGGCCGGTGTCCACCGCGCTCGTCCGCGCGGTCGCCGAGGACCCGGCGGCGTCGCGCACGCTGGCCGTGACCGGCCCGGCGGGATCGGGGAAGTCGGTGGTGCTGCGGGAACTGGCCCGGGTCTGGTCCGCGGCCGGGGCGCAGGTCGACCGCATCCCGGGCACCGACCCCGGCCGGGTGGTGCTGGTCGACGACGCGCATGAGCTGACCGACGACGTCCTCGACGAGCTCCGCGCGTTTGCGGCCGATCCGGCGGCCCGGCTGGTCGTCGCGTTCCGGCCGTGGCCGCGTGGGCGGGCACTGGCCCGGCTCGGGGCGGCGCTCGCCGCGTCCGCGCCGCCGCTGGTGCTGGGCGCGCTGGACGCGGCAGGGGTGCTGGCCCGCGCGGTGCGGATCACCGGTTCCCGGCCGTCCGACGAGACCGTGCGCGTCGTGCTGGAGCGCACCGCGGGTTCGCCGCTGCTGGTCGACCGGCTGCTGGCCGCGTCCGGTGGCGCCTCGGGTGTTCCGCCCGAGCTGGCCGAGCAGCTGGGCTACGCGATCGACGCCGAGGACCGCCGGGTCGTCGACCTGGTGACGGCGACCGCGCTGGGCGCGCCGCAGGACAGCGAGGTGCTGGTCCCGCTGCTCGGGCTCGCCGATGCGGCGGGCAGCGGCATCGACGAGCTCGACGAGCTGGTGCAGCGGGCCGTCGCGGCCGGCCTCTGCACCCCGGACGGCCGGGTCGTCCCGCTGGTCGGCGACGCCGTCCGCGGCCGGGTCCCACCGGCCCGCCGGACCGAGCTGCGCCGCTCGCTGGCCGAGATCGAGCTGGACCGCGGCGGCAGCGTGCTCGCCGTCGCCCGGACGCTGCGCGGGTCCGGGGCGACCGGCGACCGGGCCGCCGCGGTGTTCCGGGCCGCCGCGGCGGAGGCGGCCCGCTCCGAGCACCCGGACGCAGTCCGCTTCTACGCCGAGGCCGTCGCGGCCGGGACGGCCCCGCTGGTCGTGGCCGCCCGGCGGGCCGAGGCGCACCTGGTCGCCGGGGACCTCGACGGTGCGCTCGGGCACGCCGACGCGGTGCTGTCGGCGACCGACGCCGTCGAACCGGAGGACGCGGTCCGGGCCGGGTCGGTGGCCGCCGCGGTGCTGGCCCGGCGCGGCCTGCTGATCCGCAGCGCCGAGCTGTACCGGTGGACGGCCGCGGTCGCCGGGGAGCGGCTGCCGGCCGCCGCGGTGCCGGTGCTGATCGGCACCGGCGCCTGGGCGGAGGCCCGCGAGATCGGCGGGGCGGGTGCGCTCGTCCCCGGCCGGGCGCCGACGCTCGTCGACGGCGCCGACGATCTCACCGCCCGCGGGATCCTCGACTCGGTGCAGGGCTCGCCGACCGCGGCGCTGTCCGGCCTGGCCCGCGCCGCCGGGCTGCTGGAGGGCGCGCACGGCGCCGCGCTGCTGCCGGACACCCCGGCCGCGCTCGCCGCGCTCGTCGCGGTGCACACCGGCGAGTTCGACGTCGCCTCGTCGGTGCTGGACCGCGCGCTGCGGACCGGTCTGGGCGGCGCCCCCGCCCGGCCCCGGCACCGGCTGCTGCTGGGCTGGATCGCGCTGTTGCGTGGCGCCACCGGCCCGGCCGCCGAGCGGCTCGACGCGGTCGACGCCGATGCGGCCGGCCGCCCGCTGGAACCGCGCGACGAGTTCCTGGCCGCCGCGCTGCAGGTCGCGATCGCCCGCCGCAACTCCGACCTGGGCGCGCTGATGCGGGCCTGGACCCGGGCCCGGCAGGCGATCGTCCGGCACCCGGTGGACCTGTTCGTGCTGCAGCCGCTCGGCGAGCTGGTCACGGCGGCGACCCGGCTGCGCGAGGAGAGCTGGGTGCGCCCGCACCTGGACGAGGCCGAGGCGCTGCTGGACCGGCTCGGCCGTCCCGCGCTGTGGGCCGCGCCGCTGCACTGGGCGCAGCTGCAGGCCGCGATCCTGGTCGACGACGCCGATGCGGCTCGGGAGCAGACCGCGGCCCTGGAGCGGGCCGCCTGCGGCAGCCGGTTCGCCCAGGCGATGGCAGCCGCCGCGCCGCACTGGGTCGGCGTGATCGAGGGCCGGGTCGATCCCGAGGCGGTCGAGGCGGCGGCGCGCGGGCTGCACGCGGTCGGCCTGTCGTTCGACGGCGGCCGGCTCGCCGGGCAGGCCGCGCTGCGCACCGACGACCGGCGCGCGGTGTCCGCGCTGCTGGCCTGCGCCAGGGCCCTGCAGGTCGCCGGGGCCGAGGCGCGGACGGCATCGGTACAGGCCGGTGGCGCGGACGCGGCGGGCCGGTCCGGTGCGCGGGGACCGGCCGGGACCGGCCCCGGCGGACCGGCGGCAGGCGGCCCCGGATCCGGGGGCGGAACCGGGCCGCAGACCAGGGTCCCGGGCGGCACCGCTGCGGGGCGCCCGGCACACGACGGCGCCACGCCGGCCGGCCCCGCTCCGGGTGGCGTGCCGGGAGGCACCGGGCGGGACGGCGCCGGGCCGGGCGGCGGTAGGTCGGCGGGCACGGCATCGGGTGCCGCCCGCCCGGCCGGCTCCTCGTGGGACGGCGCGGGATCCGGCGCTCCGGCAGCGCCCGATCGGGCCGCCGCCGGGCCCGGCGCCGGGTCGGATCGGACCGGATCCGGGGCCCACGACCAGGGCCGGGCCGCCACGGCGGCCGGCGCCGCCCGGGTCGAGCCGCCCCCCTCGCTGCTCTCCGACCGGGAGCTGGAGGTCGCCGAGCTGGTCGTGCAGGGCCGCACCCACAAGGAGATCGGCGAGGCCCTGTTCATCTCGGCCAAGACCGTCGAGCACCACGTCGCCCGGATCCGGCAGCGGCTCGGCGTCGGCGGTCGCAGCGAGCTGCTCGACGAGCTCCGCCGGATCCTCGACGAGCGCGGCTGAGGCGGCGTTCCGGGTGGAGCACACCGCCGAGATGCGCAGCAGTGTCGTGCAGAGATCGACTTCTCGCGCTGTGGCGCATCTCGGCGGACGGGGCGCGGGCGCGCGCCGGGGATAGGGCCGTCGTGGAGGGGTGCTGCCGGCGGGGTGGCCCCGGATCCGGCTAGTGCGACACCGGCGCCGCGAGCAGCCCCTCGCAGCTGCGCACCACGATCCGCGCGGCCTCGGCCGACGCCCGGCCGGTCAGCGGGCTCTCGGCGCGGCGCCGCCAGCGGCGCAGCGCGTCGACCGCGGCGTCGTGCACCTCGCGCGGGCCGGCGCCGTCGCCCAGGCCGAGCCGGGCGACCGCGGAGCCGCCGTCGCCGCCGAGCAGCCGCTCGGCGTCGACCAGCGCGTCCGGCGGGAAGACGATCCTCCCGGCGCGCAGGTCGGACAGCGCGCGCAGCTCGACGAACTCGTGCGCCCCGGCCAGGATCCGCTCCACCTCGGTGCGCAGCGCGAGGGTCGCCGGCCGCGGCTCCCGGGTGAGCACGAGGTCCACCGCGAGCAGCGCGGACCGCGACTTGAGCAGGTCCCGGCGCTCGGAGAACTGGGTGTCGAGCACCCGGCGCAGCTCGTCCAGCCCGGACCGGCGGACCAGGTCGTCGGCGAGTGCGGTCGGGTCCGTGGTGCCCTGCCGGATCAGGGTGCTGGCCAGGCGGACCCCGAACAGGCCGAACCGCTCCAGCAGCCGGACCCGGGTGCCGGCGTCCGGCCGGTCGAGCTCGGTGCGGCCGAACCGGTCCGCCGAGAGCAGCAGCGCCTCGACGTCGGCGCGTGGCAGCGCGGCCAGCTCGGAGAGTGCGACGAACTCGTCCTGGCGCATCGTGCGGGCGGACTCGGCGAGCAGCCCGGCCACCGCGACGACGGTCTGGCACAGCCCGCGCAGCTTGTCGTCGCCCCGGTAGCGGCGGGCGATCCGGCGGGCCGAGGTGAGCGCGTCCAGCCGGCCGACGCCGATCTCGTCGGCCCGCGACAGCACCGCGATCGTGTTGACCGGGGTCGCGCGCGCGACGCCGCGGTCGTGGAAGGACTCCAGGAACCGCACGTCGCCGGCGTGCAGGTGGCGCATCAGGTAGACGACGGCGTCGGCGGGCGACGGCGCGTCCTCCGGGGTGAGGAACTCCCCGGCCCGGGCCGAGGTGTCGGCGGACAGCGACGCGATGCCGGGGGTGTCGATCAGGTTGGTGCGCCGCAGGTGCTGCGACGGCCAGTCCACGATCAGCCGGTCGACCTGCTCGACCGGGGCCCCCTGCAGGTCGATCCGCAGGGCGCCGTCCCGCCGGGTCAGGGTCAGCGGCCGTTCCGGCTGCCCGGGATCGCGCAGGCGCATCCGGACGCCGGGGGCGGGCGCGTCGGCGTACCAGGTGACGATCCGGGTGCACTCGCCGGCGTCGGTGGGGGCGATCCGCTCCCCGACCAGCGCGTTGAGCAGCGTCGACTTGCCCGCCTTGACCTTCCCGGCGATCGCGACGCGCAACGGCTCGTCGAACCGCTCCAGGTGGTGGCGCAGCCAGGTCGCCGCCTGCGGCGAGTCGCCGTAGACGTCGAGCGTGCGCCGCAGCAGCCCGCGGACCTGGTCGGTGAGGGTGGTCACGACTCCACCGCCGCGGCCAGCTTCCGGGCCCGGTCGGCGAGCCCGCCGACCCGTTCCAGCTCGGCCTCCAGGTCGGCGACCCGCTGCTGCCGGGTCGCGTCGTCCTTCAGGGCGGTCTGGGCCGCCGACATCGACTCCTTCAGCGACTCCGACAGGTCCTCGGCGAGCACGGTGAAGTGGTCGCGCAGCTCCCGCTGGATCTGCCGCAGGTTGTCCCGCGAGTCCTTGCCGACCTGGAAGGTCGCCTCGTCGACGTGCCGGCGGACGGCGTTCTTCGCGTCGGCCTGGCGGCGCTGCACGAGCCGCTTCTTCTCGTCCTTGACGGTCTTCGCGCCGAACAGCAGGCCGGCGCCGATCGACAGCGGATTGAGCAGGCCGATCCCGGCGACGGTGGAGGCGAGGCCGACCATCAGCAGGCCGCCGTAACCGCCGCGGAGCCCGACGAACAGCTTCTGGCCGACGCCGAACTGCTCGCCGACCGGCATCTCCAGCGCGTCCACCTTGCCGGCCACCGCGCCGCCGGAGATCCGCAGCTCGGGCAGCTGGACGTCGACGTCCTCGGCGAAGTGCTCGGCGACCTGCTCGGCCAGCCAGCGGGCCCGCTCGGTGGTCCACACGAAGTTCTGTGCGACGGCGTGCGAGACCTGCTTGTGGAACCACTCGGCGAACTGTTCCCAGATGTCCTTCGGGTCGGCGTCGTCGAGCAGCTGCTCGGCGTCCCGGGAGACCGCGCGGAGCCGGTCCCGCAGGTCGTAGTCGATGTCGGCGATGAGATCGGCGACGCCGTCGTTCAGCGTGGTCTGCCAGCGCGCCGAACGCTGCCGCAGCGCCTCCACCCGGGCCCGGGCGGCCTCCAGCTCCTTGGCCAGCGCGCCGGCCCGCTCCGGGTCGTTCTGCGACATCAGCTCGGCGCGCATCTTCGACTCGAGGGCCTGGCAGGTGACGAGCACGTCCTGGCTGGTGGACCTGCGGTCCAGGTCGTCGGCGCGGGCGACGACCTTGCGCAGCAGGAACCCGACCAGCGCCTGGAAGCCGGACTCGGTGATCAGGTCGAGATCCTGGGTGCGGGCCGCGTGCAGTCGCAGCGCGGACGACACGGGCAGCAGATCGGCCTCGATCCGGGCGTTCCGGAGATGGCCCTCGTCGAGCTCCACGATCCGCCGCCAGTGCGGGTAGAGATCGGTCTTGGTGACGACGCAGCCGACGTTCGGGCACAGCTTGCGCGCCGCCTGCAGGAAGTCGATCTCCGGCGCGGTGTACTCCTGGCTGGCGTCGGAGACGAGCAGCACGGCGTCGGCGGTCGGCAGCGCCGACATCGTCGCGGCGCCGTGCGCCGATCCGAGGCCGCCCACACCGGGCGTGTCCACCAGCACGAGGCCACTCTGCAGCAGTTTGCGAGGAAGGGTCACCTCGGCGCGCGTGAGACCTGCCCGGTTGCCCGGATTTCCCCCTTCCGAGACGTACTCGGCGAGCTGCTCGAGCGGGACCGGGGTGCGTTCGGAGCGCTCGCCGCCGTCGTGCTCGCGGACGAGGGTCACCGTCGTCTCCTCGCCGTACCGGACCAGGGTCGGCACGGCGGTGGCGATGTCGTCGTCGACCGGGCAGACGGTGGCGTTGACCAGCGCGTTCACCAGCTGGCTCTTGCCCTGCTTGAACTCGCCGACGACCAGCACCCGCACGTTCGGGTCGCTCAGCCGGGCCTTGGTCTGCTTGAGCCGCGAGGCCAGGTCCGGGCGGTCGTAGGCGGCGACGGCCTTGAGGGCGAGGTCGACCAGTCCCACCGCTTCCGGTACCGCCACCTGCCGACGCCCCCATCGCCCCGGAGCGGTTCCGGCCGCCGCTCGCCACGTTCTTGTCATGGATACACGAACGTCATCGGCCCCGGTCACCCACGGGTGGGTGACCGGGGCCGATGGGCCGTGCGGTCCAGCGCGCTGCCGCCGGCGGCAGCAGCGAGATGTTGTCCCTTAGCCGACCGGGACTGTCTCTCAGCCGACGTTGATGTCGGCGGAGACGTCGTTGTGCGACAGCAGGTGGTTCTCGGTGGTGCTGTCGTCGGTGATGGTGGTGTCGTTGTCCTGGCTGGCGTCCACGTTGAACGAGTCCGTGAACTCGGTCGTCGTGGTGTTCGTCGTGGTGGTCTCGTTGAACGAGCCGTCGGTGTCGTTCGAGCCGGAGGCGCTGCCGCCGACCGCGACCGCGGAGCCGTCGTCGGCGGAGATGTCGCCGACCTTGGTGGCGTTGCCCGAGCCGAAGGCGGTGGTGTTGTCGTCGCCCTGCACCACGTCGTTGCCGTCGCCGACGATGTTGTCGTCGCCGGTGGTGATGACCGAGTCCTCGATGTCCCGGCCGGCCGCCACCGCGCCGTCGCCGGACGCGACGACCGAGTTGGTCTCGATGCTCTGGTTGAAGTCGCCGCCGCCGGTGTCGATGTTCTGGTTGATCGAGTTGTCGACGATGGTGTCGCGGTCGTCGATGTTGTACGTGTAGTGGTTGTTCGTCACGTACTTGTCGAGGTACTTGATCGGGTCCTCGCCCGGCTTCGGGTGCTCGACCGGCGGCGGCGGGGTGGAGTGGCCGCCACCGTGGTTGGCGCCGGTGCTGTAGTTCCGGTCGAACGAGACGTCGTCGTTGTCCTGGGACAGGACGATCGCGTCGTGCACGTCCTCGGCGCTGACCTCGGACAGGCCGCAGGAGGCCAGCAGGCCCTGCGGGTCGTCCTTGAACTCGGCCAGCAGCTTCGGGTCCCGCAGCAGGTCCAGGATGAACTGGATCAGCGACTTCTCGGCGGACATGGCGTTCTCCTCGTGTGGTGCCGTCGCGCTCGGGCGGGCGACGGAAGGTGTGTGGTGGTGGGAGGGGTGGTCACCGGGCCGGGGTCGGGGCCCGGCCCGGTGACCGGGTCAGCGGGCTGACCGTCAGAGGATGTCGGCGTTCACGTCGACGGTGTTGTGCGAGCCGACGTGGTTCTCGGTGGTGCTGTTGTCGGTGAACGACGTGTCGTTGTCCTGGCTGGCGTCCACGTTGAACGAGTCGTCGAACGTCGTCTCGACGGTGTTCGTCGTGGTGGTCTCGTTGAACGAGCCGGTGGTGTCGTTCGAGCCGGAGGCGCTGCCGCCGATGGAGACCGCGGAGCCGTTGTCGGCCTTGATGTCGCCGACGCTGGTGGCGTTGCCGGTCCCGAAGGCGGTGGTGTTGCCGTCGCCCTGCACCACGTTGTTGTCGTCGCCGACGATGTTGCCGTCGCCGGTGGTGATGACCGAGTCCTCGATGTCCCGGCCGGCCGCCACGGCGCCGTCGCCGGACGCGGTGACCGAGTTGGTCTCGATGTCCTGGCGGAAGTTGCCGCCGCCGGTGTCGACGTTCTGGTTGATCGAGTTGTCGACGATGGTGTCGCGGTCGTCGATGTTGTACTCGTAGAAGTTGTCCTCGACGTGCACCTTCTCGTGCACGGCGGCCGCGTGGCCACCCTCCTTGCCGCCGCCGTCCCAGCCGCCACGGCCGGTGCCGGCCCAGTCGACGCCGGTGTCGTAGTTGCGGTCGAAGGAGACGGTGTCGTTGTCCTGGGCGATGACGATCGCGTCGCGGACGTCCTCGACGGTCAGGTGGCCGAGGCCGTGCTCTTCGAGCGCGGCGACCGGGTCGTCGTTGAAGTAATCGCGCATCTGGATGCTCTCGGAGCCGGTTCCGAGCAGGATCTTGATGAACTCGATGAGGGTCAGCTTCTCGCTCGCCATCGGAGACTCCCGTGTGTCGGTGTTGGGGTGACCGGCTCGGGGTGGTCGGCCGGTGTTGAGGACGAAAGCTAGGGGCGGCGCCGGTCGGGGCCATCGGGGATCGCTCCGGGTCCCGATAGGGGGCGTTAGGGGATCGCACCCCTGAAGCGGGTCCCCCGCGAATCACTGCGCCGCACGGGCTAACGCCGGAAGCCCGGGGATCGATGGCTCTCTGGAGGGGCTCCGTCACCACTGGTGGCGGGCCCACGGGCGCGGCGAGTCGGGGGACCTGCTGCCGACGAGGGGACGGAGCATGTCCTACCTGCTCGGGATCGACCTGGGTGCGACCGCGGTGACCGCTGTGGCGGTGCGTACTGCGACGGGCGAGCCGGTGCGGCCCGCCGGGATCTCGCTGCCCGCCCTGCTCGTCGCCACCCCCGCCGGTGACCTGCTCTGTGGTGCCGCCGCCCGGCGGCGCGCACCGGCCGAGCCGGACCGCGTCGCGCGCGGTTTCCTGAACCGGGTCGGCGACCCCACCCCGCTCTCGCTGGGCGGGATCCCGTACCTGGCCGAGGATCTCTGCGCCCGCCTGGTCCGCGTCGTCGTCGACGAGATGACCGCCCGGCACGGCGGCCCGCCGTCTCGGATCGGCGTCACCCACCCGGAGTCCTGGGGCCGGCACAAGCGGGACCTGCTGGCCGCCGCGCTCGGCCGCCGCGGGCTGACCGTCTCGCTGGTCGCCGCGCCGCAGGCCGTCGCGCTCGCCTGGGACACCGCCCGCGGTGCGGCGACCGGCGACACCGCCCGCGGTGCGGCGACCGGCGACACCGACGTCCCGGCCGGCCGGCCGCTCGCCGTCGTCGATCTCGGGGGGAACGGGAGCACCGCGACGCTGCTCGCCCCGGCCGCGCCCGGCGTGCTGCCGGAGATCCTGGGCCGCACGGTTGCCTGCGCCGCCGGCGGCGCCGACGTCGACGACGCCGTGTTCGGCTTCGTCCGCGGCGCGACCCCCGGGCTGGCCGCCGCGTTCGACGCGCTCGACGTCGACGACCCCCGGGTGCTGGCCGCGCTCACCGTGCTGCGCGACGACTGCCGGGCGGCCAAGGAGCTGCTCTCCCGGGACACGGTCGCCGCGGTCCCGGTCGATCTCCCGGGGATCCGCACCACGGTCCGCATCCACCGTTCCGACCTCGACGAGCTCGCCGCCCCGGTCCTGGAGCCGGTCGCCGATCTGCTGGCCGACGTCGTCGGGTCCGCGCCGGACGCCGCGGTGCTGCTCGCCGGCGGCGCCGCACGGACCCCGGTCACGGTCCAGCTGCTCTCGGCCCGCCTGGGCAGGCCGGTGGCGGTCACCGCCGATCCGGTGCACGACGCCGCCCGGGGGGCCGCGCTCGCGGTCGCCCCCGGCGCCGGGACGTCCTGGCCGGGCACCCGGATCGCTCCGGTCCCGGCCGCGTCCGGCCGCGCCGGCCCGGGTGGCGCCCCGGACGGTGCCGCGCCGGACTCCACCGTCCCCGCCCCGGCGGCCGTGCCGGGCCCGCGCGGCCCGGCGCCGCGGACCGTGGTCCCCGCACAGCGTTCGGGCGAGCGGCGCCGGCCCGGCCGGGTCCGCCCGGAGCGCATCGGCTCGGCGATCGGACTGCTCGATCCGGCGACCGGCCCGCTGCCCGCCGTCCCCGCGCAGCGCGACCCGGGCGCCGAGCCGGACGTCCGCGCCGCCCGGCATCGCGCAGCGGACCCCGCGGACCGTGCAGGAGCCCGGCCGACTGCCCTGTCGGCCGCACTGTCGACGGTCCCGTCGCCCGCCCGCGCGGCAACCCCGGAGGCTCCCGCCGATCCGCCGGGCACCCTGGACACCCTGGTCACCCGCGATCCGGTGGGCCGGCCCGCGAGCCGCGTGCTGACCCGGCAGCGGGTGCTGATCGGTGCCGGCGGCCTCGCCGGCACCGTGGCGCTCGCCGGGGCGCTGCTGTTCTGGCCGTCGTCGTCGTCGCCGGCGCTCGGCGAGCTCAGCGCGGCCCCGACGCTGCCGAGCACCTCGGCGCCCGCGCCGTCGCCGGTGCCGCCCCCGGAGGTCCCGGCGCCCGGGACAGCCGGGATCTCCGGTGTCGCGGCCCCCGCCGGCGCGGACGCCACCGTCGCCGCGCGGACCGCTGCAGGCGCCCCGGCGACCGCGAACGGCGCTCCCGCGACGGGTGTGGGCGCCGCGGCCTCCCCCGCGCGGCCGGGGACCGTCGCGGCCGTGCCGCCCGCCGCGGCAGCGCCGGTGCCGCCGCCCGCGGCCGTGCCGCCACCCGCCCCGGCGCCCGCGGCCCCGGTGCCGCCGCCCGCGACCGTGCCGAGCACCCCGGCGGGTCCCCCGTCCGCGGAGGCCGAGCCGCCGCCGTCGGTCCCGCCGCCGACGGAGACGACGACCCCGGCACCGACGACGACCGTGGATCCCGTCGCGTGACCCCGATCACCCTCTGCGCTGCGACGACAGCGGCGAGTGACCCCCACCCCGTTCGGATGCCGAGTGCACACGGGATGATTCAGACCGCCGGGCCGGCGTGGAACCGGGAGCCCCCACGCCGGCTCGGCCCCAGCACCGACACCCGGGCCACCCGATCGTTCGAAGGTGTGACCGCGACCGCGTCGCGCCTGCCGGTCCGTGCCCCCGCCGAGGTGGTAGAACCACTGGTGGTAGTGGGGTGTGCACGATTCGGGGGGAGTTCGTGATGACGCGGTTCGCGGGGGCGGTCATCGGCATGGCTGCGGTGGCACTGGTGGTCGCCTACCTGGCTTTCGGGTGGCCGGTCCTGCTGCTCGGCGGGCCGCTGCTGGTCGGCATCGCGATCACGCTGCTGGCCCTGGCACTCACCGAGCGGCCCCGCGAGGTGCTCCGCGAGCGCCGCGCCGCGCACCTCGGCGAGTCGCCGTGGAAGCAGGCCACCGAGCGCGGCGGGCCGGCCGCCGGCGGCCTGATGAGCGGGTTCTTCGAGGTCAGCCCGCAGGCCGCCGGGCTGCCGGAGCAGCGCCCCGCACTCGCGCACGACGCCCGCCGGGCAGGGGCCCGCCGACCGTAGGTGAGAATCGGGCGGTGCCGATCTTCCCCACCGCCCGCGTCCCGGACCGGTGCCCGTGCTGATCGGGATGACGTTCGCCGTCCTGGCCATGCTCTGCAGCACGGTCGCGGCGATCCTCCAGGCCGACGCGGCCCGGCCGGGCGGCCGGACCAGCTCGGTGATGGCCCGCCCGCGGTTCCTCGCCGGTCTGCTGATGGACGTCGTCACCTGGCTGTGCATGGTCGTCGCGCTGCAGCACATCCCGATCTTCGCGGTGCAGGCGACCCTGGCCGGCGCGATCGCGATGACCGCGCTGTACGCCCGGTACTTCCGCGGCGAGTGGCTGCGCCCGGTGCACCGGCTCGCGATCGGCGCCAGCATCCTCGGCCTCGCCCTGGTCGCGGGCAGTGCGGGCATCGAGCGGAAGCAGGCGATGACCGGCCACGGGGCCACCGTCGCGGTGCTGGTCGCGGCGATGGTCGTGATCATGGTGGCGACGCTGGCGGTGAACCCGTCGACGATGCCCTGGCCCTCCGCCGTGCTCGCCGGGCTCGGGCTCGGCGGCGGCGCGGTCTGCATCCGGGCGCTGCACGTCTCCGACGGCGTCGACGTGTCGGCGCTGGTTCTCGAACCGCTGGTCTACGTGCTGCTCGGGATGGCCGCCGTCGGGCTCTACAACTACGCGCGGGCGCTGCAGCTCGGCGACATCGCCACCGTCACCGCGCTGTACATGGCCGTCCAGGTCGTGGTGCCCGGGCTGGTCGGCATCACCCTGCTCGACGACACCGTGCGCAAAGGTTTCACCTGGATGCTGCTGCTCGGGCTCGCCTTCATCGTCTACGGCACCTCGATCCTGGCCCGGCGGCGGCCGGAGAGGCGCGTCCCCCCGCGAGTCGCCTAGCGTGATGACATGCCGACCTTCGAACGCCCCGGCGTCAGCCTGCACTACGAGGAGCGCGGCTCCGGCTTCCCGATCCTGCTGATCGCGCCCGGCGGGATGCGCTCCACCGTGGCCGCCTGGGACAAGGCGCCGTGGAACCCGCTCGAGCACCTGTCCGACCGCTACCGGCTGATCGCGCTGGACCAGCGCAACGCCGGCTCGTCGGTCGCGCAGGTGCACGGCACCGACGGCTGGTCCAGCTACACCGCCGACCAGCTCGCGCTGCTCGACCATCTCGGCGTCGACGAGTTCGGGGTGCTCGGCATGTGCATCGGCGGCGCCTACATCGCGAGCCTGCTCGCGACCGCGCCGGAGCGGATCCGGGCCGCGGTCACCCTGCAGCCGATCGGCCGCGACGGCAACCAGCACATGTTCGAGGAGATCTTCGACGGCTGGCGCGCCGAGATCGCGGCCGACCACCCGGAGGCCGGCGACGACGACTGGGCGTCCTTCAAGGCGAACATGTACGGCGGCGGCGGGATCCTGTTCTCGGTGCCCGACGAGGCGCTCGCCCGGTTCACCACCCCCTGGCTGATCCTGATGGGGGGCGACGACTACCACCCCGAGTCGGTTTCCCGCCGGGTCGTCGAGCTCGCCCCCGGCGCCGAGCTGGTGGAACGCTGGAAGGCCGAGGAGTACGTCGCCGACGGCAAGGCCGCCGTCGACACCTTTCTGGCGAAGCACCTCTGAAACGTCCACGCCCGGCCGCGCCCGCCGGGTGCAGGATGAGCGGCATGCCGGACTGGGACGACGTCGTGCGGATCGGGTGTGCGCTGCCGGAGGTCGAGGAGTCGACCTGGTACCGCACCCCGTCGCTGAAGGTGCGCGGCAAGGGCTTCGCCCGGCTGCGGAGCGAGTCCGACGGGCTGGTGGTACTGCTGTGCTCGCCCGCTGAGAAGGAGGCACTGCTCGCCTCCGGCGATCCGGCGTTCAGCACCACACCGCACTACGACGGCCACGGCTCGATCCTGGTCGACCTGGACCGGGTGGATCCCGGGCAGCTTGCCGAGCTGGTCGAGGAGGCGTGGCGGCGCAGGGCCCCGGTGACCCTGGTCCGGGCGCACGACGGGTGATCGCCCGCTACGTGGTGGTCGGCGCCGGTGCGGTCGGCGGAACGATCGGCGCCCGGCTGCACGGCGCCGGGCGGGACGTGGTGCTGGTCGCCCGGGGCACGCACCTCGCCGTGATCCGGGAGCGCGGCCTGCGGCTGGACTCCCCCGACGGCCGGTCGGTGCACCGGATCCCGGCCGTCGGCTCGGTGCGCGAGATCGGGTTCCGGCCCGGCGACGTCGTGCTGCTGGCGGTGAAGTCCCAGGACACGGTGCCGGTGCTGGACGAGCTGGCCGCTGTCGCGCCGGAGGTCACCGTCGCCTGCGCGCAGAACGGCGTCGCCAACGAGCGGTCGGCGGCGGCCCGGTTCGACCGGGTGCAGGCCGTGCTGGTGATCCTCCCGGCCGAGCACTACGAGCCGGGTGTGGTGATCGCGTCGTCGGCGCCGGTGCCCGGGGTGCTCGACGTCGGCCGGTACCCGTCCGGCACCGACCTGACGAGCGAGACGATCGCCGCCGACCTGGCCGCCGCCGGGTTCGCGGCCCGGGCCGATCCGGCCGTCCTCGACGGGAAGTACGGCAAGCTGCTCACCAATCTCGGCAACGCCGCGGACGCGATCTGCGGTCCCGGCGACCCGGATCTCGGGCGGATCGTCGGGCTCGCCGGTGCCGAGGGCGCGGCCTGCCTGGCCGCCGCCGGGATCGCCGCCCGCACCGGCGACGACGACCGGGTCCGCCGGGAGGGGACGATCACCGAACGCCCGGTCGGCGGGCGGGCCCGGCGCGGGTCGTCGTCCTGGCAGAGCCTGTACCGGGGCGGGCCGGTCGAGGCCCGCTACCTGAACGGCGAGATCGTCGCGCTGGGTGCCGCGCACGGGATCCCCACCCCGGTCAACGCCGAGCTGCTGCGGGTGGCCGAGGAGATGGCCGGCGCGGGCGAGCCGCCCGGATCGCGCTCCGGAGCGGACCTGCTCGCGGTACTGCGATGAGGTGACCGAAAAGACGGCGCGCCGGGTGCCGGGGGGTACCTATTGTCGTTTCATGGTCGGCACACCCGTGGACACCGAGATCCGTACCGTCGCCGAGCTGGAGGGGATCACCGGGCCGCCGGGGGCGCCGTCGCTGGCGAAGGAGCGCGACCACCTCGTCGACGTGCACCGCGAGTGGCTCGCGGTGTCGCGGTTCCTGCTGCTGGCGACCGCCGGGGCGGACGGCACCTGCGACGTCTCCCCCAAGGGTGACCCGGCCGGCTTCGTACACGTGGTCGACGACCGCACGGTCGCGATCCCGGAACGCCCCGGGAACGGCCGGGTCGACGGCTGGCGCAACGTCCTGGAGAACCCGCACGTCGGGCTGATCTTCCTGATCCCCGGGCGCAACGACACCCTGCGGATCAACGGCCGTGCCCGGCTGGTCCGCGACGCAGGCTACTTCGACGCGCTCGCGGTCCGCGGCCGGCGCCCGCTGCTGGCCTGCGAGGTCGCCGTCGACCAGGTGTTCTTCCACTGCCCGAAGGCGTTTCTGCGCTCCGAGCTGTGGGCCGCCGGGCCGCCGCCCGGCGCGGACCGGCTGCCCTCGGTCGCGGCGATCGCGAAGCAGCTCGCCCGCCCGGACGAGCCGCTGGAGCAGATCGAGGAGTACTACGGCGCGTCCTACGCGCAGCGGCTCTACTGAGGGTCGAGCCGCCGGGACGCGGTCAGCAGCTCGGTGACGGGAACCCTGCTGATCAACGGAGACGGTCAGGAGGTGCCCGGATGCGCTGGCGTGCACATGCCGCGCCAGATCAGGTCGACCAGGTCCTCGGCGTGCCGCTGCCAGTCGTCGTCGGGATCGAGGTAGAGCAGCCCGCCGAGGCCGCGCAGCACCGTCTCCGCGGACACGTCCGGCCGGACGGTCCCGGCCTGCACGTTGGCCGCCACCAGCGTCGCGATGGCCCCGGTCATCTCCCGGAAGGCGGCAGCGGTGACCCCGTCGGCCGACGCCCCCGCCTTCTGCAGCGCGGCGGCGAGCCCGCGCTTGGTCATCATGTAGCGCGCCACATGCCCGGAGGCCCAGATCCGGAATGCCTGCTCCGGCGGGTGCCCGGCGAGGAGATCGGGGACCACGTCGATCAGGTGGCGCACCTCGCGCTGATCGACGGCGAGCACCAGCGCCTCCCGGGTGGGGAGACGAGCTCGCCGTTGCGCTCGGCATGGATCCGATCGAGCTGCGCCGCCGCAACAGCTCGGCCGCGCCGCCCGGACGGGACCTTCAGTGGTCCAGCAAGCACCTCGACGAGTGCTTCACCATCGGCGCCGCCCGGTTCGGCTGGTCCGGGCGCACGCCGGGCGGCCGGACCGACGGCGACTGGCTGGTCGGCCAGGGCACGGCCACCGCGATGTTCCCCGCGCTGCGCTTCCCCGCATCGGTGCGGATCACGCTGCACGACGACGACACGGCCGAGGTCGCGACCAGCGGTGCCGATCCGGGCACCGGCCTGCTGACCGTCCTGGCGGTGCTCGGTGCCGAGTCGCTCGACGTCACCCCCGACCGGGTGGTGCCCCGGCTCGGTGACTCGGCGCTGCCGCCCGGCGGAATGTCCGGCGGTTCGACGGCCACCGCGAGCGCCGGTTCGGCGATCATGGTGGCCGCGCCGATGGTGATCGACGAGCTGGTGGCGCTGGCGACCGCGCCGGACGGTCCGCTCGCCGGCACCGACGCCTCCTACGCCGACGGCCGGGTGCGCACCGCCGACGGCCGGAACCTCACCTTCGGCGAGGTGCTCCGGGCGGTCGGCCGGTCCTCGGTCGCCGCCACCGGGTCGTCCGCCGCCGGTGAGGAGATGACCAAGCACTCGTTCAGCTCGTTCGGGGCACAGTTCTGCGAGGTGCGGGTGCACCGGTGGACCCGGGAGATCCGGGTGTCCCGGATGCTCGGGGTGTTCGACGCCCGCCGGATCGTCAACGAGCAGGCCGCCCGCAGCCAGATCATCGGCGGCATGATCTGGGGCGTGTCCGCCGCCCTGCACGAGGGGCTGGAGATGGATCCGGACGGCCGCCCGGCCAACGCCGACCTCGCCGGGTACCTGATCCCGGTCAACGCCGACATCCCCGAGGTGGCCGTCGAGTTCGTGCGCCGGCCGGACACGCTGCACAACCCGGTCGGGGCGCGCGGGATCGGCGAGATCGGGATCGTGGGCATGGCCGCCGCGGTCGCCAACGCCGTGCACGACGCCACCGGGATCCGGGTCCGGCACCTGCCGATCGGGATCGAGGACCTGCTCGACGACTGAGAGCGTGTGGTGAAACCCGGCGATCGTCCGGCGCGGCGTCGCTGGTGTCGATGGCGTATCGCTGGTTCGCCGTCTGGACTGCTGATGGCACCTGGGCGCGGGTCCACAGCACCCTGCGTGGCCGGGTCCGGATGGTGGACGGGCGTGATCCGCAGCCCTCGGCGGCGGTGCTGGACTCCCAGTCGGCCCGCTCGGGCGAGGGCGGTGAGGAGGCGATCGGCTACGACGCCGGGAAACGGGTCCGGGGCCGTAAACGTCATCTGCTGGTCGATACCTGTGGGCTGGTGTTGCGGGCGGTGGTGCACTCCGCGCCGGCGCAGGACCGGGCCGGGCCAAGCTCGTGCTGGCGGGCCTGCACCAGGAGTTCCCACAGGTTGGGCTGGTGTGGGTCGACGGCGGCTACGTCAACAGCGTCGACGCAGGACTCGTCGGCTGGGCCCGTGAGCACGAGCAGATCGAGCTGGTGTGCGTTCCGCGGAACGCGGACGTGAAAGGGTTCCAGGTGCTACCCCGCCGCTGGGTGGTGGCGACTACGAACGCACGACCGCTCATGTCGAGGCCATGATCCAGTTCGCGATGATCCGCCTGATGTCGGCGCGGTTGGCCGGCGAGCAGTTGCCCGAACCTCGCAGCGAGGTCGACAAGGAAGCCGCTCACCGGCTAGCAGAAGACCTCGAGAACTGACTCACGAGGTTTCACAACACGCTCTGAGACGGCCGGGGCGACGGCAGGCGGGTGGCAAGTGGCGCAGCGCGGCGTCGGCCACCCGAAGCAGGTCGTCCCGGGTCGCGCCGCCCATCGCCTCGACCGTCATCCCGTTCACGATCGTGAGCAGGTAGCGGGTGATCAGCTCGGGATCCGCGTCGGCGGGCAGGTCGCCCTCCTCGACGGCCCGGCGGGAGCGCTCCAGGCGCTGTTGGTTCTGCGCGCGCCACGCCGCCACGGTGTCGCGCGCGACCCGCCCGGTCTCGCCGACGGCCAGCGCGCCCCGGTCGCGGCGCGCGGGAAGGGCCTGGACGGGCTGTTCGCGGATGTGGTGGCGGCCTCGTCGGGACCGTCGGGTCGCTCACCGGGGACGAACCAGATCTGAGTCCCGTGCGTCGGATCGGCCGACCCGTTACCTCGCCGGACACCGCACGGACCCTGACTCGGGACCTGTCAGGGATCCTCCTGCACGAGCTGGCGCGCGGCGCCAACCGCGTCTCCCCGGGAAGACACCCTCTCGCATCCCCGGAATCGTGCGGATCAGCATGTCCACAAAACGGGCTCTTCCGGAAACGGAGTGCATGTGAGGGTGTGATCGACCGCAGGAGTGGGGTCATGTCGCTGCGGTGAGGCGGGCCCGGGAAGTTGACGATGCAGGTTCCTACGCCGAGTGGACGGACCCGTCCCGGCCAAGGTCCGGCTCGTCGACCACGCCGAGCGCTGGGTGGAGCAGCGCGCCGGACTCCGGCCCCGCACCGTCCAGCTGTACCGGTGGCTGCTGGCCCGGCACATCCGGAACCCGTGCCGGGTGCCCGGGGCCGATCAGGAGAACCCGGCCGAACGCCCGGTCCTTGACGCTGCCGCAGGTGTTCGAGCTGGCCGACGCGATGCGCTACCGGCGGCTACGGATGCTGATCAGCGTGACCGCGTGCGCGACGCTGCGGTGGGGCGAGGCGACAGCACTGCGACGGCAGGACGTCGCCGCCCGACGGGAGCTGGGTGCGGGTGAGCGTAGCCCATACCGAGGTCGTCGGCCGGGGGATCGTCGTCGGGCCGCCGAAGTCTCGGGCCGGGGTCGGACGATCAGCCTCTGGCCGCCCAGACCGGCGCGAGCACCACGGACCTGATGTCGCGGATGGGACACGACGACATGCGGGCGGCCCTGATCTACCAGCGCGCGACCAGCTCGGTCGACGGTCGCATCGCCGACGGGCTGAGCGGCTTGGTCGGCGACCACCGGCGTGGGGCCACGCGCCCCCAGGGCGACGAGCGCGATCCGCCGGTCGCCGGGTGAGCCACCCCGAATTGCACGGAGATAGCACGCGAGGCCGTTCACCCTGAAACGACGAAGGCCCAGGATCGGCGGAAATCTGCCGCTGACCTGGGCCTTCGTTATGCGAGCGGATGACGGGAATCGAACCCGCGTATTCAGCTTGGGAAGCTGATGTTCTGCCATTGAACTACATCCGCACGGTGTGCGATCACCTTAGCACCAGCCCTCGGCGACCTGTCACGGGCCACCACCGTCCGGTCGTCGCAGGAACCGACCACCCGGCGCGATCACCTCGACCCCCACCGCGACCGTCACGCACACTTCGGACGTCGGTCCGTTCTACGGCCGGAAGGGGTCGCGATGAGCATCTTCGAGCCGCTGACGTCCGGTTCGGCCGCCGTGTCGGCGGACCACGAGCACGACGTTCTCCTCATCGCCGGGAGCCGGCCGGAGGTGGCGCGGCTCGCCCCGGTCGCGTCGGCCATCGCCGCGGCGGACCGGATCCGCGGCATCACCGTCGCGACCGGGTCGGACCCGATGGCGGTGCACGAGACCTTCGAGGCGCTGGGCGTCGCCACCGACATCACGATCCTGCTGCCGGGCGACGTCGGGCCCGCCGTGGCAGACGTCGCGGCCGCCCTGCTGACCAGGCTGGACCAGCTGATGGTCGACCAGGACCCGTCGGCGGTGCTGGTGCACGGCGGTGGGCTGGCCGCCGCCGTCGCGGCGTCGGTGGCGTTCTGGCGGCGCATCCCGGTCGTCCATATGCAGGCCGGCATGGGCACCGACGACCTGCTGTGCCCGTTCCCGCAGGAGGCGCACCGGCGGGTGATCGGCCAGCTGGCGTCGCTGTTCCTGACGACGAGCGGTTCCGCGCTCGGCAGCCCGCTCGGCCCGAACGTGCTCACCATCGGCGACACCGTCAACTCGCTGCCCGGGCCGAGCGACCGCAACTGCCGCGACGCGCTGGAGCGGGCGCACGACCAGCACCGCAGGCTGGTGCTGGTCGATCTGGAGCGGCCGTCGTCGCTGGCGGTGCTCGGCGGCCTCGCCGACCTGCTCGAGCGGTCCCCGAAGATCGAGATCCTGGTGACCGGTTCGCTCGCGACCGAGGAGCCGGCCCTGTCGCTGGCCCGGCACCCGCGGGTCACCGTCGTCCCGCTCCTGGAACTGCCCGACGAGCTGGCCGTGCTGGCCGCGGCGACCGTCGTCGTCAGCGACGACCACGAGCTGGTGGTCGACGCCCCCGGACTGGGCACGCTGGCCGTGCTGGTCGACGGGCCGAACGTGCCGCAGCCGGGCGACTCGATCCGCAGCATCGCCGCGCACGACGCCGCGGCGGCCGTCGCCCAGGTGATGGACGGCGACCACGGCCGCAGGCCGGCGTCGTCCGACGGCTTCGAGGCGGCCCGCGCGGAGCAGGCGGTGGCCTGGATGTTCGGTCTCTGCCGGTCGCCCCAGCTGGACCCGGTGGTCCGGTCGGAGCAGGCGGAGGAGTCGGCCGCGGAGGAGCCGTCCGGGGCGTGAGCCCTGATCGCTAGGGTGTGCCGGTGCTGCTCTCCGACGGTGACCTGCGCAAGGAGATCGAGTCCGGGCGGCTGGTGCTCGATCCGTGGGACGTCGAGATGCTCCAGCCGTCCAGCGTCGACGTGCGCCTGGACCGCTACTTCCGGGTTTTCCAGAACTCCCGGTACACCCACATCGACCCGGCCGAGCAGCAGGACGAGCTGACCACGCCGGTCGAGACGCCGGACGGCGAGACGTTCGTCCTGCATCCCGGCGAGTTCGTGCTCGGCTCCACCTTCGAGCGGGTCGGACTGCCCGACGACCTGGCCGGACGGCTGGAGGGCAAGAGCTCGCTGGGCCGGCTCGGCCTGCTCACCCACTCCACGGCCGGGTTCATCGATCCCGGGTTCACCGGCCACATCACCCTCGAGCTGTCGAACGTGGCGAACCTGCCGATCACGCTCTGGCCCGGCATGAAGATCGGCCAGCTGTGCCTGTTCCGGCTGTCCAGCCCCGCCGAGCGGCCCTACGGCAGCGAGGGCGTCGGCTCCCGCTACCAGGGCCAGCGTGGCCCGACGCCGTCGCGGGCGTTCCGGAACTTCCACCGCACCGACACCCGCCGGATCTGACACCGCCCGCCCCGTCGTTCCGCGGCGCGGCGGCGGCGCGTCGCTACCCTGGTCGCGATGGACGCCGACCGCAGCTCCCGGGACACCGGACCCCCTGATCCGTGGGCGACCGGGCGCCGCCGCCCGGGGCGGCCCGACCGCGGCCGGCGGTCGGGTGCCGGCGCGGGCGCCGGTGCGGGCGCCCAGGATCCCGGCTCGGCGATGGTGCACGTCCCCCGCGCGCAGGACGTCCCCGCGGCCCCGGCCCGCGAGCCCGGCCCCGGCGCGCACGGCGAGCGCAGCGACCGGGAGCGCGAGCGCAGCGGTCGCGAGCCCGGGTCGGCGCGCCCCGATCCCGATCGTGACCCGTGGGCGCACTGGCGCAGGCTGCGGCCGCGCACCGTGCGCGGGGCGAGCGCACTCGGCCTGGCCGGTGCCGCCGTCCTGCTGCTCCCGTTCCTCGACGACCCGGACCGCTGGTGGGTGCCGGTCGGGCTCGGTTTCGGGACGCTGGTGCTGCTCACCCTGTTCCGGCTCGACCGGCTGCTGAACGGCTGGGCGCCGCACGTCGCGGGCGTCGTGCTGGTCGGCGCGTTGTTGCAGGCCACCTCCCGTAACCCGTGGGCGTGGGGGCTCGCGCTGGGCGTCGGGATGGTCGTCGCCGGTCTGCTGCTGCTGCCCCGCTGGAAGGTGCTGGCGGTCGGCGGGGTGCTGCTGGTCGTGTCCGGGGCCGGCTACGCGTTCCGGTCCGCCGAGATCCGCGACGACCAGGCCCGGATCGACGCCCAGGCCGGCGCCCAGATGCGGGCGGCGCTCGGCGTGGACCGGCCGCAGCTCGCCCTGGTCGCGCTCGACACCGGCGTCACGGACGGGAACCCGGCGCGGGTCTGCCGGCTGGCGCAGGACCCGGCGATCGAGCAGCTCCGGCTCGCCACCGGCTCCGCGACCTGCGAGGACGCGGTCGCCGTCCTGCACGCCCGGGTCCCCGCCGACGCCCCGGTCACGACGCCGGACCGGAAGTCCGATCCGGTCGTCGCACCCGGCGGCAGCACCACCGTCGACGGCTGCGGCACCGCCTGGGGTGCCGCAGCCGGACCGCAGCTGGGCACCGTGGTGCTCACCCGCACGGCCGCGGCGACGCCGACCTTCCAGGTCTCGTCCTTCGCGCCCTGCTGAGCCCGACCGGCACCGGAAGATCACCGTTCCGGTGCGCCGGACCGCGATCCGCGCGGCCCGGCGCACCCGGACGGTGATCAGCTATCGTTCGTGCGCTCCCGTGCGGCCTGCTCGGGCGACGACGACGATCCGTTGCCCGTGGCGCCGTTCGATCCCGGCCCGGTGGCCGCGGTCCCGGTGCTCTCGGCGCCGTCGGACCCGGCCGGGACCTCCGGCGCGGCCGTCGGCTCGGGAGTCGGCTCGGGGGCCGGGTCACCACGGCGCACGGCCGCGAGCAGCATCTGCGACACGTCCTGCACCGTGACGGCCTCGCCGGCGGTCTGGTTGACGCCGTCGGTCATCATCGTCCGGCAGAACGGGCAGCCCACCGCGAGCGTCCCGGACGGCTCGCTGCCGTTCCCGGCCTTGGTGAGGGTCTCGGCTGCCTCCTCGGCTCGGGTGAAGTTGATGCGCTTGCCGATGCGCTCCTCCATCCACATCCGGGCGCCACCGGCGCCGCAGCACATCGACCGGTCGCCGTGCCGCGGCATCTCCGACAGCGTCGCGCCGGCGGCGCCGACGAGCGCGCGGGGCTCCTCGTACACCTCGTTGTGCCGGCCCAGGTAGCACGGGTCGTGGTAGGTGACCGGGCCCTGCTCCGCGGACGGCGCCGAGACCGGGACCAGCTTCTTCTCCCGTACCAGCTTGTTCAGCAGCTGGGTGTGGTGCAGCACCTCGTAGTGCCCGTCCAGCTGCGGGTACTCCCGGCCGAGGGTGTTGAGGCAGTGCGGGCAGGTGGTGACGATCTTGCGGGTGCCGGGCTCGCGGCCGTCGAAGACGGTGTTGAGGACCTCGACGTTCTGCTGGGCCAGCATCTGGAAGACGAACTCGTTGCCGGACCGGCGGGCCGGGTCACCGGTGCAGGTCTCCCCCGAGCCGAGCACGGCGAAGTTGACCCCGGCCCGGTGCAGCAGCTCCGCGGTGGCCTGGATGGTCTTCTTCTGGCCGTCGTCGAACGCGCCGGCGCAGCCGATCCAGAACAGGTACTCGGTCTCGGCGTCCAGCTCGCCCTCGACGACCGGCACCTCGAAGTCGAGCCCCTTGGTCCACTCCAGGCGGTCCTTCGGGTTCTGGCCCCAGGGGTTGCCCTTGTTCTCCAGGTTCTTGAACAGCGAGTTGAGCTCGGTCGGGAACTCGGACTCGATCATGACCTGGTAGCGGCGCATGTCGACGATGTGGTCGACGTGCTCGATGTCCACCGGGCACTGCTCGACGCAGGCGCCGCAGGTGGTGCAGGACCAGAGGATCTCCGGGTCGATCACGCCCAGGACGTCCTCGCCGCCGATCAGCGGCCGCTCGGCCTCCGCGCGCGCGGACTCGGGGATCGCCGCCAGGCGGGCCTCCGCGTCGTCGCCGGTGATGCCGATCTCGTCGCCTGCCATGTCCTTGCGGCCGCCCGCGAGCAGGTACGGCGCCTTGGCGTAGGCGTTGTCCCGCAGCGCGTTGACCAGCAGCTTCGGCGACAGCGGCTTCTCGGTGTTCCAGGCCGGGCACTGCGACTGGCAGCGGCCGCACTCGGTGCACGTGGTGAAGTCGAGCAGGCCCTTCCAGGTGAAGTCCTCGACCTTCCCGGCGCCGAAGACGTCGGTGTCGGGATCGGCCTCCTCGAAGTCCAGCGGCTTGCCGTCGGACATCATCGGCTTGACCGCGCCGAGCGCCTTGCGGCCGGAGTCCTCGCGCTTGAAGTAGATGTTCGGGAACGCGGTGAAGCGGTGCCAGGCCACGCCCATCGTCGGCGTCAGCGCGATCACGATCAGCCAGATCGTCGCGGAGAGGACCTTCACCGCGGCGAACACCGTCACCAGCGTCTCCGAGGGCGGCAGGACCGCCGCGAGCGCGGTCGAGACCGGCGCCGACCAGGTCGGCACGTCGAACGCGCCGAGCGAGATCTTCGCCCCGCGCACGACCAGGATGCCCAGGCCCTCGAGGAACACGATGCCCTCGACGAAGTAGGCCCGGCCCATGTTCGAGCCGTAGAACCGGGACAGCCTGCCCTCACGGTTCGGATTGTGCAGCTGCCGGATCACGATCAGCGAGCCGATGCCGACGACGGTGGCGACGCCGAGGATCTCGACGAACAGCGAGTAGACCGACCAGGTGCCGATCAGCGGCAGGTGGAAGGTCGGGTTCCAGACCTCGACGAACGCCTCGACCAGCGCCAGGAACAGCCCGCCGAAGCCGACCATCACCAGCCAGTGCAGGACGCCGATGTGGCTCCACTTGAGCATCCTGGTGTGACCCAGGGTCTCCTTGAGCATGGTGAGGAACCGGGGGCCGAACGGGCCCGTCCGGTCCGGGGCCGGCTGGCCGAGCCGGATGATCGAGACCATCTTCGCGACCGTGCGGGCGACCAGCACGACCGCGACGACGGCCGACAGCACCGTGATGGTGCCGAGTACATACTGCACCCAGGTCATACGGAGGAACCTCCCTTGTGAGCACCCGGCCCGTGGGCTGTACGGGGCCGTGCCGACCTGAGACGTGGGGCGCTGGACGCACTGTCATCGCGGCGGGACGGGACGGGAATCGTGTGGCGTGGACCGGGGAGGCGCAGGGGGGCGGGCGGTCGCGGACACGGCGGACCGTGCCGCCGGGACCGGGCGGGCCTCTCCATCGCGGTGCCTCCTCGGACGTCGCCGTCGCGTTGGTGTGGTGGGACGCAACGGCGGTCGGGCGAAGGGTAGTGCGGGCGGGCGCGGCGTGCCCTGCACCACCGGGGGACGGTCATGCCTTGTTACTGAACAGTAGCCCCCTGACCATGACATCCCTGGCGGCGGCGCCGCAGTCGACAGGCCGGAGGTGAGGTGCGAGTCACGCCCGGAATGCGCTGATCCGTTCGGCCGACCGTGTTTGATCGACTGCGGTGCGTGGCGTTCACACCGGGCGTACGGACCACTCCTCTACTATCACCGTCGGGTCTCGTGGTCTACTCGCCTGCGGGAGCGACCGGGACAAGCGGATGCCGCAAGGAGGAGCTGTGAAGACCTCGCTCGAGGCGATCCAGCTGGTGCTCGCCCAGGGCGAGCTCACGACCGTCAACCTCCGTGACTGGATCACGAACAACATCGTGCCGCTGATCCTGCTCGCGATCGCCGTCATCCTGCTGTGGATCGGCGGCCGTGGCGACAACGCGGGCGTGGCCCGGCGCAGCATCGGGTTGCTGGTGGGGCTCGTCGCACTGGGCATCGCCGTGACCGGCAGCGGTCCGGCGGTCGGTCAGGCGCTGGCCAACCTGCTCGTCTCCACGGGCTGAGCCGGGGCTGATCCGTGCTCGTTCGTACCGACGACGAGGTCTACCGCGTCGATGCGGTCTGGCTCGGCCCGCCCCGGGCCACCTTCCCCTGGCGGGCCCGCTACGTCAGCTACGGCGTCGGGCTGCTCGTGATGATGCTGATCATGATGATCCAGCGGCGGCTCGGGATCGGCCTGGACTTCTTCTCGGTCGCGTGGGCGCTGGTCGGCACCGTCGCGATCACCCGGTTCCTCGGCCACAAGATCGACTACGAGCGCCCGCTCGGCCAGGTGCTCGCCCACTTCTGGGCCGAGGTGACCGGCCCGCGGGCGGACCCGCGGGCGAACGGCGGCTCGGTGCGGGCCCGGCACGTCCGGATCCAGACCTCGCGCAACCAGCCCGCGCTGCGCGCCGGAGCCACCGGGCGGCAGGGGAAGCGTCCGGGGACGCTGTCCGGCCGGGCCGCCCGGCCGTCGCTCGCCGGGGTCACGGTCCCGGCCCCGCGCCCCGGATCCGGGCAGTCCCCGGCAGCGCAGCGGCCGGCTGTGCAGGACCGGGCTGTGCAGGACCGGGCTGTGCAGGACCGGGCAGTGCAGGACCGGGCAGTGCACGACCCGGCGGTGCAGGACCGGGCTCCGGCCGGTCCCACGGTCGTCGACGGTGCCATCGGCGACCCGGCCGTCGTACCCGGCACCGGGGAGACCGGTCCCGCCGAACCGCAGCGCATCGTCCCGCCGCTCCCGGACCCGGTGAGCGCGCCGCAGCGGGGCCGCTTCCGCAAGGCACGCGGCCGGATCGGCAAGCGCGGCCGCGGCGCGGCCGCCCCGGCCCGCACCCGTCAGCCCGAGCCCTGGCGCAGGGGTGGCCACCGTGGCCGCACCTGAGCGGACCTCCCGCCGGGCGCGCAGGCGCGGCCGTGCCCGGGCCGGCGAGGGCGGTTCGTCCTACACGCCGTCGATAGCGCTGCGCTCGATCGACGGCCACCTCACCCGCACCGGCACCCAGGTGATGGCCTGGTACCGGCTCGCCGCGCAGGCCTGGAGCTTCCGCAGCGACGGCCAGCGCGAGGTGCTGATCCGGCAGATCGCCGCCCAGCTGGGCGAGCTGCAGGGCCGCTGGCTGCACCTGCGGGTGACCACCCGGCCCTATCCGGTGCACATGTGGGCCGAGTCGTTCGACCAGAACGCGCTGGGTCGGATGCCCGACGTCCCCGGTGCGCTCGGCTGGGACGGCTTCCTGGAGGGCGAGCAGCGCCACCTGATGGGGCTGTCGATGGCCGACAAGGAGGTCTTCCTCGGCATCGAGGTATCCGGCCGCGGGCTGCTCGACCGCTGGGTGGAGCGCGCCGCGCCCGTGCTGGACCGGATCGCGCCGTCCGCGGTCCGCGCCGAGCTGGCCGCGCTGGAGTCCGAGGTGAACCACCTCGACGTGCTGGTCGCCGGGTCCGGGCTGGACGCCGTCCCGGCCAGCGCCGAGGACATGGCGTGGCTGATGCACCGCTCGGTCGCGCTCGGGCTGCCCGCGCCGCGCGGGCTGTCGTCGGTCCCGCGCGGGGTCAGCACCTGGGAGGCCGAGGACCTGGCCGCCTTCACCGAGGGCGTCGACCTGCACCAGGAGCCGTACGCGCCGACCGTGCAGGTGGTCGGGCGGATGCGCTCGCAGACCGTCTCCCGCAACGTCGCGGTGCTCTCCCTGGGCCTGATGGAGGGCCTGCGCATCCCGGAGATCGACGACCCGTGGATGCAGCACTCGGACCGGCTGCCGTTCCCGGTGGAGTGGTCGGCCCGGATGTACATCCGCCGCCCCGAGGACGTCACCGGCGAGCTGCAGCGCCAGATGGGCAAGGTCCGCAGCCAGATCCGGCACTACACGCACGACCACGATCTCGATCCGCCGATGTCGCTGGCCCGCCAGGCCGACCGGGTGCTCGAGGTCGAGGACGAGCTCACCACCGGGCTCACCCAGCTCAACACCCGGCTCTACGGCTGGTGGCGGATCGCCGTCTCCGGCCGCGACGAGGCGGAGGCGACCACCCGCGCCCAGCAGGTCGTCGACCTGTACCGGCCGAAGGTGCAGATCGAACACCCCGAGGCGCAGTACCGCTACGCCCGCGAGTTCATCCCCGGCGAGCCGCTCGCCTCCACGGCCTACCGGCGCCGGGGCAGCGTCACCTGGGCGGCGGCCGGGGTGCCCGCGGCGACCGCGAGCGTCGGGGACCGGCGCGGCATCATGCTCGGCGAGACCTGCACCGCGACCCGCCGCCCGGTCGCCTGGGACCCGTGGCTCGCGCAGGAGGTCCGGCGGGCGTCCGGGCTGACCGCGATCGTCGGCGGGCTCGGGTCCGGCAAGTCCTTCCTCACCGGCCTGGTCGTCTACAAGACGCTGCGCGCCGGGGCCCGCTGGACGGTGCTGGACCCGTCCGGCCCGCTCGCCGAGCTGACCCGGCTGCCCGAGCTCGCACCGTTCTCCCGGCACATCAACCTGCTGCGCGCCGATCCGGGCATCCTCAACCCGTACCGGGTGGTCGCCGAGCCGCGGCCGGACCACTTCGCCGACGACGAGGACCCCGAGCGCGCCTGGAAACGGGAGCGCTCGCTGGCCGCGGCCACCCGGCGGCGGCTGGTGCTCGACGTGCTGTCCGGCCTGCTGCCCTACGAGGTGTCCCGGCAACCGCACACCCGGATCGTGCTGCTGCGCGCGGTCCGCGAGGTCGGCGGCGCACCGGACCGTCATCCCGGCATGGTGATCGACACCCTGCGCCGGCACGCCGCCGACGGCGAGGACCACGCGGGTGTCGTCGCCGACTTCCTGGACGAGCGCCGGGAGCTCCCGCAGGCCGCGCTGCTGTTCCCGGACGAGACCCGGGCCGATCCGTGGCACGCCGACCGCGACTACCGGCTCACCGTGCTGACCATGCAGGGCCTGTCGCTGCCCCGGCCCGGCAGCCCGCGCGAGGAGTGGACCGACAACGAGTCGCTCGGCGTCGAGCTGCTGAACCTGGCGTCCTGGCTGACCCAGCGCACGATCTACGACGCCGACCGGAACCTGCGCAAGGGCGTCGCGCTGGACGAGACGCACTTCCTGTCCCAGGTGCCCACCGGCAAGGTGCTGATCGACCGGCTGGCCCGCGACTCCCGCAAGTTCAACGTCCGCGCGCTGTTCGCCTCCCAGCTGGCGGGCGACCTGTTGCGGGTGTCCGGGTTCGCGTCGCTGGTGAACGCGGTGTTCGTCGGCCGCACGGACGACGAGGAGGCGCAGTCCGAGGCGCTGCGGCTGCTGCGGGTGCCCACCGACGTCGGCTACGAGGAGATGCTCGGGACGCTGTCCCCGCGCCCCCGGCACGACGACCGGCCGGACGACACCCCGCGCCAGTTCGTGTTCGCCGACGGGCACGGCGGCGTCGAGAAGATCCGGATCGACCTGGAGGCGCCGCACCTGGAGCACATCCGGGAGGCGCTGGACACCAACCCGGACGCCGCCCGCGTCCAGCCGCGCACGCCCGATCCCGGGCTGACCGCGCCGGACGAGCCGACCCCGCTGCCGCCCGCGCCGCGGCAGGCGCCGGCGTCCGCCGTCGTCCCGGACCTGGACGGCGACGACATCGATCTCAGGGACGCCGACCTGGGGGACGCCGACCTGCGTGTCGCCGACACCCGGATCGGCCCGGTCGGCGACGCCGATCCGGTGCTGGCCGGCGGCGTCCGGGCGGGTGCGGTGCAGGTGGTCTCGGCCGAAGTGCTGGACTCCGCCGAGCTGTTCGACGACGAGCAGCTCGACCTGCTCGACGAGCTGGACGACGAGTGGGTGGTCGACGAGCCCCGCAACGGGCACGATCCCCGGCCCGGCCCCGACGGTGACGGGCGGTGACGGGCGGGTCCGATCCGTCCGGAGGCGCCGGTCTCTGGGTGGTGCTGGGGGTGCTGCTGGCGGCCGTCGTGGTCTCGGTCGTGCGGGCCCGGCGCGCCCGGCGCCCGCGGCCCGCCGGACCGGCGCGCCCGCGCCGCCGGGCCGCGCTCGTGGTCGCCGCGCTGGTCGGCGGCACGCTGCTGGTCGGCACGCCGGCGATGGCCCAGGCCCTGGACTGCAAGACCCCGCCCGAGCCGGACCGCCCCGGCACCGGCCTGGTCGGCTCGCTGGACCGGCCGAGCGCGCTGCACGGCGAGGCCGGGTCGGTCTACGAGGAGGTCGGCTACGCCGGCCTGGTCTGGCACAACTACGACCTCGGCTGCGCCGCGTCCGGGGTGCTGAACCCGTCGGTCACCACCGACACCTGGCTCGGCAACCAGGCGTTCAACCTGGCCAAGCTCACCGTCGGCGGGGTCAACTGGGCGCACTACCTGATCGCCGACGGCGGCGCCCTGTTCGAGCCGATCGACAACGTCATCACCACGGCCACCCGCGCGATGTACGAGACGGTGTTCACCACCTGGGTCGGCCTCGCGCTGCTCGGGTTCGCGATCATCGTCCTGCTGCTGGCGATGCGCGGCGACCTCGCGAAGCAGGCCCAGCGCACCGGCATCGCGGTGCTCGCCCTGATGATCGGGTCGGCGGCGTACCTGGCGCCGGTGGACTGGTCACGGGCCGCCGACGATCTACTGCTCGACGGGGTCACCCAGATGCAGGAGGGCTTCCTCGGCCAGATCGGGCTCGGCACCCGGGACACGCTGCCGACCGTGCTGGTCGACCAGGTCGCCTACCAGAACTGGCTGCGCGGCACGTTCGGCGCACCGGACGTCCCGCAGGCCCAGGAGCTGGGCCGGGACCTGCTGCGGGCGCAGGCGTTCACCATCGACGAGATCGACCAGGGCCTGGACACCACCGAGACGGCCGAGCAGAAGAAGGCCGACTACGCCGCGATCGCCGACCGGATGGGCGACCGGTACAGCTACTTCACCGGGACGTCCGGGAGCCGGATCGGCGCCGGGACGCTCGCGCTGATCCAGGCCGCCTGCATCGCGCTGTTCCAGCTGCTGGCGAAGGTGCTGGTGCTGGTGGCGCTGCTGATCATCCGGCTGCTGGTGGTGTGCGCGCCCGCGGTCGCCGTCGTCGCGCTGCTGAAACCGGACGTCATCCCGGCGATCCTGCGGATCACCGGGGCGGCCGTGGTGAACACACTCGTCGTGGGGGCGCTGGCCGGGCTGCACGCGTTGCTGGTGGTGTCGCTGTTCGCGCCCGGCTCCGGCGTCGACCTGTGGCTCGCGCTGCTGGTCACCGGGGTCGTCACGCTCGTGCTGTGGGCGGTCGCGCGGCCGTTCCGGCGGCTGGTGTCAATGGTCTCGCTGACCAGGGAACAGTTCGGCGGGATCGTGCCGGGCGTCGCCGACGGGCCGATGTCGAAGGTGTGGAACCGGATGCGCGGCCCGATGCCCGGCGAGGAACGGCAGAGCCGCTGGTGGTCCGAGCGCGGGCCCGGCGGCGGCTCCGGCGACCCGGACGCCGTCCGGCCCGAGGCCGACACCGTGGCCGGACCCGGCGCCCGGACCCTGCGGCGCCGGACGTCCGGGGAGACCCCGCAGAACGCCCGGCTCGCCGAGCCGCGGCGGGCCGGTCTGCCGGTCGGGGCGTCCGGACGGCCGGACACCGGCTCCGGCGTGCCCGGCCGCACCGATCCCGGCGAGATCGACGACCGGTCCATCTACCGGCGCGCGGACCCGCTGCCGCGCCGGCCCGGCGACCCGACGCCGGTGACCCCGGAGCTGGTCGACGGCGTGCCCGTCTACAAGATCTACCGGCCGCGGGCCGCCCGGACCGCCGACGACGGTCGGAGTGACCGTGCCCGTTAGGTCCTCGCGCGGCCGGGCGGGCGCCTACCGTTCGGTGTGGCAGTGGCCGCTGCGCTCCCCGCTGCGGCTGGCCGTCACCGTCGTCGTGCTCGGCGCACTGGTGTTCGGGCTGGTGACGCTCGGCGGCCAGTTCGGCGGCGGCACCTCCGACGGCGGGCTGATCGCTGGCGGCGGGCAGCAGGGCTGGGACGACGGCCGCTCCGGCGTCTCGGCGACCCCGACCCCGACCATGCTCCCGCCGGTCGCCGAACTCACCCCCGAGGCGATCCCGCCGGAGCAGGCGTCGCCGCAGGCCCTGGAGGTCGCGCGGGTGTGGGCGTCGGCGTGGGTCAACCACCCGGACGGCACGACGGCCGAGCAGTGGCTGGCCGGCCTGCGCCCCTACACCACCGACGAGTTCCTCGGCGTGCTCGCCGGCGTGGACCCGGCGAACGTCCCGGCGTCCCGGGTCACCGGGCAGGCGACGCCGGTGCGGGCCGCGCCGCGCAGCGTCGAGGTGGAGGTACCGACCGACACGCTGCGCCTGACGATCCTGGTCGTGGACACCGACGCGGGCTGGAAGGTGTCCCGCTACGACCGGGTGTGAGCACCCCACTCACCCGGGCGCTGCGCCCGCTGCGGCTGCTGCTGCCGTTCGTCGCGATCGCGCTGGCCCTGCTGCTGTTCCTGACCGTCGGGTTCCTGGCGTTCAGCCCGAACGTGACCGGCCGCCAGTCCGCGGGCGCCGAGTGGTGCGACACCGGCATCTCCACGGCCACCGTCGGCCGCGGGGGCGGCGGCGCGACCGTCGAGACGCTCACCGACGAGCAGCGGGCCAACGCGACCGCGATCATCGCGGTCGCCAAGGAGATGGAGCTGCCGCCCCGGGCGTGGCTGGTCGCGCTGGCCACCGCGATGCAGGAGTCCACCCTGCGCAACATCGACTACGGGGACCGGGACTCGCTCGGGCTGTTCCAGCAGCGCCCGTCGATGGGCTGGGGCACCCCGGCGCAGGTCACCGACCCGGCGTACAGCAGCCGGATCTTCTACGAGCGGCTTGTGGAGGTGCCGGGCTGGGAGCGGATGCCGGTCACGGTGGCCGCCCAGACCGTGCAGCGCTCGGGATTCCCGGACGCCTACGCCAAGTGGGAGGGACTGGCCGCGTCGATCGTCTCCGAGATCGGCGACGTCGCCAACCCGGCCGGCTGCGAGCCCGGGCCGACCGGTGCGCTGCCGCCCGGTGCGGCCGGTGCGGCCATCGGGTTCGCGCTCGGCGAGGTCGGCAAGCCGTACGTGTGGGGCGCGACCGGGCCGGACGCCTACGACTGCTCGGGACTGCTGATGCGGGCCTACGAGGCGGCCGGGATGACGATCCCGCGGGTGTCGCGCGACCAGTACCGCTCCGGCGGGCACCTGCCGGTCCGTGAGATGCAGCCGGGCGACTTCCTGTTCTACGCGCACGACACCTCGGACCCGTCGACGATCTACCACGTCACGATGTACCTCGGCGACGACATGATGGTGGAGGCCCCGAACCGGGACCACCCGGTCCGTGTCCAGCCGGTCCCGTGGGACTTCGAGGACCTCGTCCCGCTGGCGACCCGGCCGGGGACGACGCCCAACCCGGCCTGACCGGCGCGGGCCCGGCCGGTCAGTGCGTGCCGCTGCGCAGCGACATCGCGGAGGCGGCAGCGACATCGCGGAGCGATGGCCTCGGCTTCCTCGATCTCCTCGTCGGTGAGCGTGCGGACCCGCTCGCGGGCCGCGATCGGGATCAGCGTCCGCCGGATCTCGTAGACCTCGTCGAGCTCGGCGAGGCTGACCTGGTGCATCGTCGCGGCGGTGCTGGGGCTGGGCGCCGGCCTCGTGGTCCCGCCGTACTGTCCGCGCCGCGCTGACCTCCTGCACGGTCGCACCGCTCGACGCGCTGGACGACGTCGGCCGGCTCGGTGAGGTGTCCACCGCTCCCGACCTTTCGGCCGACCTGCTGACCAGGGGCTGAGCACCGGCCGGCCGGGCCTATCCGGGTGGCGTCCGGGCCGTGAGGGCCGTCAGCTCCGCGACCAGGGTCGCGGCGTCGGCCGGGCCGGCCTGCACCGTCGCGCCGTCCGGCGGCGGTCCGCCGATCACCGCCGGGGTGGGCCGCCGCTGGTAGTAGCAGCCCTGCGCGGTGACGTGCACCAGCAGCACCGCGGGCGCCCGGCGCCCGCCGGGCCCGGACCGCCCGGCGCCGAGCTGGGCGAGGCCGCGCAGGTCGCCCATCCGCGCGACGAGCTCGGCCTCGGCGCCCGAGCAGCCGCGCCGTAGCAGCTCGGCCACCCAGCGGGTGCGGTCGCCCGCCGCGGCGGCGGCGCCGGCGAGCACCCGCGCCGGGATCCGCACGGTCGGGCCCGGTCCGCGGGCGAGCGGCCCGAGCAGCTCCACCAGGGCGGCGGCGGCCTGCTCGGGCGGCACCCGGAGTAGCGCGACGTCGTCACCGATCCGGGTGGCGAGCACGGCCCGCCCGGACCGGTACCCGACGAGCGCCTGCTGGGCGGTGGGCGGGGAGACGACGAGATCGTGCTGGAACTCAGGTGCGACGACGGTACGCAGGTCGTCGACCAGGGCGGATCGGAACCCGCCTGCGCCGAGCAGTCCGCGCGCGGCCAGCGACCGGGTCGCCGCCCGGACCACCCCGGCCCGCTCGACGTCGGTCGGGCCGGGGCTGAGCACGCCGAGCACCGCCGGGCCGCGGCCCAGGTCCAGCAGGTCGCGGGCGACGTCGAACTCGGCGGCGCCCAGCACGGTCGCCCGTCGCCAGTCGAGAAGCGGCCCCGGTGCGGCGGCACCCGGCGCGCGGCCGGTCACCGGTGGTCCTCGTCCGGGCCGAGGACGGCGTCGGTGGCCGTCACGTCGATGTCGAAGACCTCGTCGGTGGGGACGACGTAGCGGTTGCGGTGGTCCTGCCCGCCGCCGGTCCCGGCGCCGGCGCCGGACATCGGGCCGTACCCGCCGGGGAAGCCGGAACCGCGGGCCTCCGCGGGCCGGCCCGTGTACGTCGTGGGATCGGCCGGGCCGGGCCGGGCGCCCGGCGGGCCCCATCCGCCGCCGCGCCCCGGTTCCGGGTGCGGTTCGGGCGCTCCCGCACCGCGCCCGGGGCCGGGGACCAGCTGCTGTTGCCGGGCCCGTTCGGCGAAGTCGCGGGCGAGCTGGTCGCCGGTGCGCAGGCCACCCGGGCCGGGCAGCGGGCCCCCCGGGCCGGGTAGCGGGCCGAACGGCGCCGCCGGCCGCTCGGGCGTCCACGGCCGTTCCGGTCCCGGGGGTGTGCTGGGGCCCGGCAGCCGCTCGGGGGGACCGGCCACGACCTCGGCCTGGCTCACGGTGTCCGGCCGGTGCGTGTCGGGCGGCTCCGGTACCTCCGGTCCGGGCGGGCCGGTCTGCCCCCCGGAGCCCCCGCCGCCCGGGACGTGCGGCCCGCCGGGACCACCGATTTCCGGGATGTCCGGACCGCCGGTGCCCGGTGGCGCGAGCGGCCCCGGGGCGGGACCGCCGGGACCGGTGATCGGCGTGGGCACCGTGCGGGTGTCCGGGCCCGCCACCGGCCCGCCACCGGCACCCCCGCCGCCCTGCTGGCCGGTCCCGGGCGGCCCGCCGGCCGGCGGTGGGGCGGCGCCGGCGAAGTCGTCGTCGGTCGCGGAGGTCTCGGCGGCGTAGCGGTCCAGCGCCCGGTTGGCGATCTCGTCGTTCGCCAGGTTGCGCTCGGCGATCGTGACGTGGTCCGCGCCCCGTCCCCACAGCGAGTGCCACGCCTCCGACGTGTTGTCGACCGCGCGCTGGAACCAGCTGTGGTCGGCCGGGTCCACGTAGGTGATCTGCTTGCGCATCGTCTCGAACGAGTGTCCGTGGTCGACGAGCCGCTCGGCGCCGTTGCCGGTGACGGCGGCGGTGTCCGCCATCCCCGAGGAGGTGGCGGCGAGCGAGTTCCGGGCCGCGTCGGAGGCCGTGCCCAGCCAGGCGACCTCGAGCTCGGTGCCCTCACGCTCGGTCGTCTGCTGTGCCTCCTGGAAGGCGGTCGTCAGGTTCGTGAGGCCGGCGGAGGTCTGGGTGGCGGCGGCGAGGCCGGGCTGTCCGTCGATCCAGCCGAACTTGGTGGCCATGTCGAACGCCGCGAAGTTGTAGCAGCGGATCACGGCGAGCCGCCCGTGCCCGACGGGCCGGGCCGCGCGGCCGCCAGGGATTCCGCGATCGCGGAATCGGTGTAGCCGTACTGCCGGGCCGCCTCGGTCAGCCGGTGCACGGCCTCGTTGATCTTGTTCAGATGGTCCGTGTGTGCTTGCAGGATGTGTCTGATCTTCCGGTCGAACGACGCTGCCGCGTCGAGCGACACCAGGTCCTGACCACACGGCGTGACCCTGCACTCGAGGGTCGCCCGGTGCAGGATCCGCTGCATCTGCTCGGCCTGCAATTGCAGCCGGTTCCGCACTCCGAGCACGTTCGAGCCGTCGATCTGGAGCATCAGCGGGTCGGATGCGGCTCCCCGCGGTGCCCGGGCGTCGATGTTCATCGACGGGACGCTATGGCTCGCGGCGCCGTCCGGCAGGCGATCCTCCATCCTCGTTTGCAGAGGCGAACAGGAGTCAGCCCTGGGCGGTTCGAGCACCCTCGAGGATCTCGGCGGTGAGGGTGGCTGCGTCGTCGCAGACGAAGCCGATGGGGCGTGGGGCTCCGTCGACGTCGAGCACCGACTGGGCGACGACGCGCATGCTCTGTCCGGAGTGCACGTCGACGATCAGTGCGCACATCGGGGCGGAGTCGGTGAACTCCGTCTGTCGTACGGCCCCGTAGCCGGCGATCGTCTCGACCACCCGCCCCTGACCGAGTGCGCGGTCCGCCTCCATGCCGATGAGCTGGACGCTGTAGCTCCGGCCGTTGTCGAAGTTGTTCCAGGAACAGCTGCGGGCGGCCAGGCCCTCGACGATCTGCTCATCGGCTTCCCCCTGTCCGACACCGCGCACCTGCCGGCCCGGGGCGCCGAGCAGCATGCACGGATCGAGCCGGGACACGTCGATGTCCCGGGGGCGGTCGGGGAAGGGGCCCGCAGACTCGTCGGCGGAACAACCGGCGACGGCGGTGGCGATGCCGAGGAGCACCAGCAGGACGGTCGTGCCGCGCCAACCTGATCGGCCCACGTCGTCCTCCGTTGCGCGATGGAAGATCCACAGGATAGCCCGCGGCCCACCACCCGCACGCCCGAACGCGCGAAAAGTTGAGCCGAGTTGGAACAACTCTGCGGGGGCGTCCGTTGACCAGCGTGAGAGCAAGTTGAGCAGGGCCCACTCAAGGGCGATGCGCACCGTGCTCCCCGGCCTGGTACAACTTGAGCCGGACGCACTCATACTCGTACTACACGGAGGCAGTCACCATGGCTCGTACGGTCGGTATCGACCTCGGGACCACCAACTCCGTCGTCGCCGTCCTCGAGGGTGGCGAGCCGACGGTGATCGCGAACTCGGAGGGTGCCCGCACCACTCCGTCGGTCGTCGCGTTCGCCCGCAACGGTGAGGTTCTCACCGGTCAGTCCGCGAAGAACCAGGCCGTCACGAACTCCGACCGCACCTTCCGCTCGGTCAAGCGCCACATCGGCACCGACTGGAAGACGCCGGACATTGACGGCAAGACCTACGCGGCGCAGGAGATCAGCGCCCGCGTCCTGCAGAAGCTCAAGCGGGACGCCGAGGCCTACCTGGGCGACGAGGTGACCGACGCGGTCATCACGGTCCCCGCGTACTTCGAGGACGCGCAGCGGCAGGCGACCAAGGAGGCCGGCCAGATCGCCGGTCTGAACGTGCTCCGGATCGTCAACGAGCCGACCGCGGCCGCGCTGGCCTATGGGCTGGACAAGGGCGAGAAGGAGCAGACCATCCTGGTCTTCGATCTGGGTGGCGGCACGTTCGACGTGTCCCTGCTGGAGATCGCCGAGGGCGTCGTCGAGGTCAAGGCGACCAACGGCGACAACCACCTCGGTGGCGACGACTGGGACGAGCGGATCGTCACCTGGCTCGTCGACAAGTTCAAGAGCTCGCAGGGCATCGACCTGACCAAGGACAAGATGGCGATGCAGCGGCTGCGTGAGGCTGCGGAGAAGGCGAAGATCGAGCTGTCCAGCTCGTCCTCGACCAGCATCAACCTGCCCTACATCACGGTCGACTCGGACAAGAACCCGCTGTTCCTGGACGAGACGCTGTCCCGCGCGGAGTTCCAGCGGATCACCCAGGACCTGCTCGACCGCACCCGCCAGCCGTTCAACCAGGTCATCAAGGACGCCGGCATCTCGGTCAGCGCGATCGACCACGTCGTGCTCGTCGGTGGCTCCACCCGGATGCCCGCCGTCACCGAGCTCGTCAAGGAGCTGACCGGCGGCAAGGAGCCCAACAAGGGCGTCAACCCGGACGAGGTCGTCGCCGCAGGCGCCGCCCTGCAGGCCGGTGTGCTCCGCGGTGAGGTCAAGGACGTCCTGCTCCTCGACGTCACGCCGCTGTCCCTCGGCATCGAGACCAAGGGCGGCGTCATGACCAAGCTGATCGAGAAGAACACCACGATCCCCACGAAGCGCTCGGAGATCTTTTCCACCGCGGACGACAACCAGCCGTCGGTGCAGATCCAGGTCTTCCAGGGCGAGCGTGAGATCGCCGCGTACAACAAGAAGCTCGGCATGTTCGAGCTGACCGGCATCGCGCCGGCCCCGCGCGGCGTCCCGCAGATCGAGGTGTCCTTCGACATCGACGCCAACGGCATCGTCAACGTGTCCGCCAAGGACATGGGCACCGGCAAGAGCCAGGAGATGACGATCACCGGCGGTTCGGCGCTGTCCAAGGACGACATCGACCGCATGGTGGCCGAGGCCGAGGCGCACGCCGAGGAGGACGCCAAGCGTCGCGAGGAGGCGGAGACCCGCAACCAGGCGGAGACCCTCGTCTACCAGACGGAGAAGTTCCTCAAGGAGAACGACGAGAAGCTCCCGTCCGACGTCAAGGACTCGGTGAACGCCACGCTGGGCGAGGCCCAGGAGGCGCTCAAGGGCACCGACCACGAGGCCGTCAAGACGTCCATGGAGAAGCTGGCCACCGAGTCCCAGAAGATGGGGTCGGCCCTGTACTCCCAGCCCGGCGCCGAGGGCGCCGCGGGCGCGGCCGGAGCCGGTGCCGCCGGTGCCGACGCCGGTGCGACCGGGGAGCAGCCGGACGACGTCGTCGACGCCGAGATCGTGGACGACGACAAGGACAAGGGCGACAAGTGACGGCGCACGGCCATCCAGGAGACGGGACGGTCGACATGGCAGACGGTGACGAGCAGGACAGGCAGCAGGAGCCGGTGACCTTCCGGGACCGCCGCAAGGTGGATCCGGAGACCGGTGAGGTCCGCAGCAACGACGAGACCGGGGCCGCCCACGCGGCGGCCCCGGCCCCGGACGGCACGGACCCGGTCGCGGGTCCGGCCGACGGGGTCGATCCCGAGGTGGAGAAGCTGACCGCGGAGGTCGCCGAGCGCACGGCGGACCTGCAGCGGGTCTCCGCCGAGTATGCGAACTACCGGCGACGGGCGGACCGGGACCGGGAGCAGACCCAGCTCTCGGCGAAGGTCTCGTTCGTCAGCGACCTGCTCACCGTGCTCGACGACTTCGAGCGCGCGGAGCAGCACGGTGACCTGACCGGGCCGTTCAAGTCGGCGGCCGACAAGGTCACCGGCGTGGTCACCAAGCTGGGCCTGGAGTCCTTCGGGGCCGAGGGCGAGCTGTTCGATCCGCAGCTGCACGAGGCCGTCCAGCACGAGCCGGCCGAGGGCTCCGGCCCGACGGTCACCGTGCTGTCGACGGTGCTGCGCCGCGGCTACCGGATCGCCGACCGGATCCTCCGGCCGGCGATGGTGACCGTGCAGGACCGGCCGGAGGCCGAGGTCGCACCGGACCCGGCGGGATCCGGGGATCCGGAGCCCGCCGCCGGCGACACAGGCCGGCCCGGCGGGGACGACCGGGCCTGACCGGTGTGAACAGGGACGTTGCCGCGCGGTGCGGCGGGATGCGGGGACGCACCCGCCGCACCGCGGGCGTGAACGGGAAGGAGGCGGAGTGACCCAGCGCGACTGGATCGAGAAGGACTACTACCGCGAGCTGGGCGTCTCCTCGACGGCGTCCCAGGACGAGATCAAGAAGGCGTACCGCAAGCTCGCCCGCGAGCTGCACCCGGACGCGAACCCGGGCGACGAGAAGGCCGAGGCCCGCTTCAAGGCGGTGTCCGAGGCCTACGGCGTGCTCGGTGACGAGGCCAAGCGCAAGGAGTACGACGAGACCCGCGCCATGTTCGCCGGTGGCGGCGGCTTCGGCGGTTTCGGCGCCGGCGGCGGTTTCCCCGGTGGCGCCGGCGGCCGTCCCGGCGCGGGCGGCGGCGCGGGCGGCTTCGACATCAACGACTTGTTCGGTCAGAGCGCGGGCGGATCCGGCGACTTCAGCGACATCCTCGGCGACATCTTCGGCCGCGCGGCCCGCAACAACAGCGGTGGCGGCGGTGGCGGTTTCGGCCCGACCGGCGCCCGCCGCGGGCAGGACGTCGAGAGCAGCCTGACGATCTCGTTCGATGACGCGGTGCGTGGCGCCACCGTCCCGATCACGCTGTCCTCGCCCGGGCGCTGTGAGCGGTGCGGCGGCACCGGGTCCCGGCCCGGGAGCGCCCCGCGGACCTGCCCCACCTGTGCCGGTGCCGGGCTGGTCAGCCGCAGCCAGGGCGCGTTCTCGTTCTCCGAGCCGTGCCGCGACTGCCGCGGGACCGGCCGGATCATCGACGACCCCTGCCCCGAGTGCCACGGCGACGGCGTCTCGACCCGGACCCGGTCGCTGACCGTCCGGGTGCCGGCCGGTGTGGACAACGGGCAGAAGGTCCGGCTCGCCGGTCAGGGCGAGCCCGGCCGCGGCGGGGCACCCGCCGGGGACCTGTACGTCACCATCTCCGTCACGCCGCACCGGCTGTTCGGCCGCTCGAAGAAGAACCCGGACGACCTCACCCTCACCGTCCCGGTGACCTTCCCCGAGCTCGCGCTGGGTGCCACGCTGACGGTGCCCACCCTCGACGGCACCGTCTCGCTGAAGATCCCGGCCGGGACCGCCAGCGGGCGCACGTTCCGGGTCGCCGGTCGCGGGGTGGAGCGCAAGAACGGCAAGAAGGGCAACCTGCTGGTCACCGTCGAGGTCGCGGTGCCGCAGAAGCTGGACGAGTCGGCGACCGCGGCGCTGCAGGCCTACGCCGAGGCGACGAAGTCGTACGACCCACGGGCCGATCTGCTCGGTAACGCCAGGAGGTGAGTGCGGTGGCCGGATCCGGACGACCCCCGGGTGGCTCCCGGCGGCCGGACGACCCGGACGAGGAGGCGGTGGGCGTCGCCCACGACAGCCCGGTCTTCGTCATCTCGGTGGCGGCCCAGCTGTCCGGGCTGCACGCCCAGACGCTGCGCAGCTACGACCGGCTCGGGCTGGTCAGCCCGGGCCGGGCGGCCGGCGGCGGGCGCCGGTACTCCCAGCGCGACATCGCCCTGCTCCGCGAGGTGCAGCGGCTCTCCCAGGACGAGGGCGTCAACCTCGCCGGGGTGAAGCGGATCATCGAGCTGGAGCAGCTGGTCGACGAGCTGCGGGCCCGGCTGGAGGAGACGACCGCCGAGCTGGACGCCGTCCGGGCCGCGGCCGCGCACGCCACCGCCGCGGTGCACCGCTCCTACCGTCGCGACCTGGTCCCGGTGGACCGGCGGCAGGCCGTCGTCCGCTGGCGGCCGGCCCCACCGGACTGAGCGCGCCGGGCCGGGCACGCCGGGTTGGTCAGGCGGCGGCCAGCGCGCCCCGGCGCGCCAGCAGGCCGAGCACCAGCGCCCCCGCCAGCGGGACCGCCGCCAGCACCAGGAACGGCAGCGCGGGCGGGAACGCCGGATCGAGCAGCGCCCCGACGGTGGTCGACCCGATGAGCACCATCAGCCCGCCGAACGAGGCGAGCACCCCGAAGTGCGCCCCCAGCCGCCGCTCCCCGGCGAGCCGGGGCACCAGGTCCTGCGCGACCGGCACCGCGAACATCTCGCCGAAGGTCAGCAGCAGCACCATCGTGACGGCCGGTGCGAGCACCCACCATCCCGGCAGGTCAGGCAGCAGCCGGGCGACCGCGACCACCAGGAACGACGCGGCCATCAGGCAGAAGCCCAGGACCACCGCCCGGCCGGCGCCGAGCCGGCGCGACCAGCCCGTCACCCGCAGCTGCAGCGTGATGACCAGCACCGACATCATCACGAACAGGAAGCCGAGCGCCGCGGTCCGGTCGACCCGCTCCAGCTCGGCGGGCAGCGCCAGGTAGAGCTGGTTGTAGGTGAGCAGCCAGCCCGAGTAGCCGGCGGCGAAGACCATGAACCTGCGGTTGCCGAGCACCTCGCCCCAGCCCGCGAGGATCGGGGAACCGGCCCGCTCCGCGGTCCGCCACGGCAGCCAGCGCCAGTGCGCGAGCCCGACCAGGACGAACCCGAACGCCGCGACCAGGCAGGCGGTGCGGAAGTCGACCAGCAGCAGTGCGGTACCGACCAGCGGCCCGGTGACCGTCCCGACCTGGCCCGCGACGGCGAACATCCCGAACACCTCGGTCCGTGGCGGCCCCTCCCCGGCCCGCTCGCGCTCGCCCGCCTCGCGCGCCAGCGACGACTCCACCGCGGGGGAGAACAGCGCCGCGGCGAACCCGGTCAGCAGCGCCCCGCCGATCACCGCGGGCAGCGTCCCGGCGGCGCCGAGGAGGATGAAACCGATCACACGCAGCACGCAGCCGACGAGCACGACGGGCTTCGCGCCGAACCGGTCGGTGAGCGCGCCGCCGACGACGAACAGCCCCTGCTGGCTGAACGTGCGCAGGCCCAGCACCAGCCCGACCGCCGCCGCGGCCAGCCCGAGATCCTCCGCCAGGTGCGTCGCCAGGTACGGCAGGACCATGTAGAAGCCGACGTTGAAAGCCAATTGAGTGGAGATCAGCAGCTTCATGACGGGCGGGAGCGCGCCGAACCGGGCCCAGCGGCCGGCGCGCGGCGGCGCCGGCGGGCGCGGGTCCGACTCGGGATCCGCCGGACGGCGGAGCAGGCTGCGGAGCACGGACAAGTGGTATCAGGTCGGCTCTTGCAGCAGCGACTCGATGGCAGTAGGTAGATATGCGCATGCCAGCACTTGCTTGACCATCTGCTCACCCTTTCCGAGGATCTTCCGGGCGCCGGGTGACACCTGATCCGTGGCGCCGGAGAGGACCCATCGCATGCCCGCCGTTCCGGTCGCCGTCGCACGACGCCGTCGTTCCCCACTCCGTGTCGCCGCGGCACTCGCCGCGAGTGCCGCGATACTCACCGCCTGTGGTGGCCCGGGCGGCGGAACGGGTGAGATCGTCCCGGACGGCGAGCTGACGCTCGCGATGGCGTTCGGCCCGGGGGCCGGTTACGCGGTGGACACCGACGACGCGTTCGTCCTGTCCCAGCTGGGTGTGACGGAGTCGCTGGTCGCCTCCGGCGCGGACGGCGAGGCGCGCCCCGCGCTGGCGACCGGCTGGGAGCAGCAGGCCGACGATCCCCGGACCTGGCGCTTCGAGCTGCGTCCGGACGTCACCTTCCAGAACGGCGAGCCGCTCACCGGCGAGGCCGTCGCCACCGCGCTCAACTGGACCGCGGGCGTCGAGGCGCCGCCGCGCGCGCTGCGCGGCATCGGCCTGGCGGCGGCCGCGGACGGGGCCGACGCCGTCCGGATCACCACCACCGCGCCGGACCCGATCCTGCCGCTGCGCCTGAGCAGCGCGAACGCCGCGATCCTCGCGCCGTCGGCGTTCGGTGCGACACCGCCGGCGGTGCAGGGCACCGGCACCGGCCCGATGACGATCACCCAGGTGAACGGCACCCAGTCGGTCACCCTGGAGCGCAACGACACCTACTGGGGCGAGCGGCCGCAGCTCGCCGCGATCACCGCGAACTTCGTGCCCGACCCGTCGGCCCGCGCGCTCGCGCTGCGCGCCGGGGACGCCGACATCGCCCAGGAGCTGCCCGAGGCGGCGGCCCTGGAGTTCACCGGCGACGAGTACACCAACGAGACCGTCGCCGCCCCGCGGACGGCGTCGCTGCTGCTCAACCAGTCGCGGGCGCCGTTCGACGACATCCGGGTCCGGCAGGCCGTCACCGCCGCCGTCGACCGGACCGCGCTCGGCGAGCAGGCGCTCGCCGGGTCCGCGGTGCCCGCCTCGGAGCTGTTCGGCCCGGCCGTCAGCTGGGGATCGCAGGACCCGCCGCCGCCCGCCGACCCGGTCCGCGCCCGGCAGCTGCTCGCCGAGGCCGGATTCGGCCCGGACAACCCGCTGCGGGTGGAGCTGGGCACCTACAGCACCCGCGCCGAGCTGCCGACCCTGGCGACCGCGGTGCAGGAGATGCTGCGGGCGGCCGGGATCGAGGCGAACATCCAGGTCGGCGACTACGACGCCCGGGAGCCGGCGCTGCTCGGCGGCGACTACGACATGTACCTGCTCTCGCGCAGCTACCTGATCGACGTCCCGGACGCCGGCGCCACCCTGACCTCGGACTACAGCTGCGACGGCTCGTACAACATCAACCGGAACTGCTCGCCGGAGTTCGACGCGCTCATCGCGCCGCTCGCGACCGAGACCGACCCGCAGGCCCGGCAGGAGATCTTCGCCCGGGCCGCGGAGCAGCTGAACACCGACGCGGTCGGCGTGCCGCTGGTGCACACCCGCGCCAACGGCGTCGGGAACCGGGTCGCCGGCTACACCGTCGACCCGCTGGCGAAGACCCTGGTCGTGCCGGGGCTGGCCAGGACCGGATGACCCGGGCGTGACCGCCCTGCTGGTCCGGCGGCTGCTGGCGCTGCCGCTCGTGTTCGTCGCGGCGGCGGTGCTGGTGTTCCTGCTGCCCCGGTTCTCCGGCCAGGACACCGCGCTGGCCGTGCTGCGCAGCCGCACCGGGGAGGCCGAGCCGGATCCGGTCGTGCTGGCGGCGCTGCGCGAGCAGTACGGCCTCGACGGGAGCTGGCTCGACCAGTTCCTCGCCTGGTCCGGTGCACTGCTCACCGGCGACCTCGGCATCTCCTACGTGACCCGGACCCCGGTGTCCGGCCTGCTGTGGCCCGCGCTGGGGGTCTCGCTCGTGCTGACCGTCGCGGCGATCGTCGTCGCCGGCCTGGTCGGGATCCCGGCCGGGGTGCGCGCCGCCCGGCGCCCCGGCGGCCGGCTCGACCGCGCGCTCACCACCGGATCGGTGCTGGGCGTCGCGGTGCCCGAGTTCGTGCTGGGGACGGTGCTGGTGCTGACGTTCGCGGTGACCCTCCCGCTGCTCCCGGCGACCGGCTGGGGCACGCCCGCGCAGGCCGTGCTGCCGGTGCTCACCCTCGCCGCGTTCCCGGCCGCGCTGGCCGCCCAGCTGGTGCGCGCCGAGACGGTCGACGCGCTCGCCCGGCCGCACGTGACCGTCGCCCGCTCGAAGGGACTGTCCGACCGGATCGTGCTCTGGCGGCACGGCGGCCGGCTCGCGCTGACCTCGGTCGCCTCGATGTCCGGGCTGTTCCTGGGCGGGCTGCTCGGCGGCTCGGTCGTCGTGGAGGTGCTGTTCGCCGTCCCCGGGCTCGGGAGGCTGCTCTACGACGCGGTCCTGGGTCAGGACCTCCCGGTCGTCCAGGCCGGGCTGCTCGCGGTCGTCATGGTCGCGGCGCTCGCCGGGATCCTCGCCGAGCTGCTCGCCCTGTCGCTCGATCCGGTGGCCCGGAGCGCGGTCCGATGAGCCCGGTCCGATGAGCGCGGTCCGATGAGCGCGGAGGCGATGGCCGGACGCGGGTACGTGACGGAGGGATGGGGCGATCGGGTGCGGCGGCCACTGCAGATCGGCGCGGTCGTGCTGCTCGGCGCGCTGGTGCTGCTCGCCCTGCTGCCGCTCGACCCGACCGCCAACGACCTGGGCGCCCGGTTCGCGGGCCCCTCGCCGGAGCATCCGCTCGGCACCGACCAGCTCGGCCGGGACATGCTCGCCCGGCTGGCGGTCGGCGCCCGGATCTCGGTCGGCTTCACGCTCGTCGCGCTCGCGCTGTGCGCGCTGATCGGCACCCTGCTCGGCGTGCTCGCCGGGTGGGCGGGCCGGGCCGCCGGGCAGCTGTTCCAGCGCACGATCGACGTCCTGGTGGCCGTCCCCGCGGTGCTCATCGGGCTGGTGGTGGTGGCCGCGTCGGGCGGGGCGCCGGGCCTGTGGACGCTGCTGATCGCGATCGTCGTCGCCGGATGGACGCCGTTCGCCCGGCTCACCTACCAGCTCGTCGTGCGCGAACGGAACCGCGAGTACGTCGAGGGTGCGGTGGCGATCGGGGCCGGCCCGGCCCGGATCGCGTTCCGGCACGTGCTGCCCAACCTGACCCGGCCGCTGCTGTCGCACCTGTGCCTGCGGTTCGCGAACATCCTGCTGACGGTCGCCGGGCTGTCGTTCCTCGGCCTCGGCCCGCAGCCGCCGACCCCGGAGTGGGGCGCGATGCTCGCCGAGGGCAGGCAGTTCCTGTTCAACGCGCCGCAGCTGGTGCTGCTGCCCGCGGCCGCCGTGGTGGGCACGGCGTTGCTGGTGACGGCGCTGGGCCGGGCCCTGGAGCGCCGCTGGACCGGTCCGTCCGGCCAGTACTGAGAACGGATCGTTCCTGCCAGACTGGTGCGACAGCACCTGAACGGCACGAACGGAGGCCCACCGTGGCGCAGACCGGTACCGACGGGAGGCGCCGGGGCGAGTCCCGGCCCGAGCTGAAGGACCTGGTGGACGGCACCGGCGTCGTGCCCCGTGCGGCCGCCCTCGCCGGTGCCCGCGCGGTGCTCGAGGCGGACGGCGTGGTGCGGGTACCGGGCGCCGGGCAGGACCCGGAGGCCCTGGTCGTCGCGGCGGCCACGGTGCTCGGCGGTCGGCTGCGGGAGCTGTTCGGGATCCGGCCGCAGGGCGGCACCGACTCGCCCGTGCTCGGCCTGCACAACGACGGTGCGTACCTCGAGGGCGACGTGCACGGCCGCACCGTGCGGCTGCGCGACCCGGACGAGGACGTCCTGCTGATGCACTGTTCGTCCCCGGCGCCGGCCGGTGGCGACTCGGTGCTGGTCGACGGGTACGCCCTGGTCGACCGGCTGGCCACCGACCATCCCGGCCTGCACCGCTTCCTGACCGGGCACGATGTCGACTTCTTCGGCAGCCGGGTGAACCCGCCGCGGGGTGTCCCGGCCGTCCCGCTGCTGCGCCGGATGGTCGAGCACACCCGCGGCGGCCGGCGTGCCGTGCGGGCCAGCGACTACGCGCTTCCGGTTCCGCGGGAGCCGGAGTGGGACGCGCACCTGGCGCGGATCGAGGAGTACGCCGATCTGCTGGCGACCGCGTTCGAGGCCGCCCCGCGGTTCCGGCTGGAGGCCGGTGACCTGCTGATCCTGGACAACTACCGGTTCCTGCACGGCCGGGACGCCTTCACCGGCTCGCGCATCCTGCACGTGCTGTCGGTCCGGACGACCGAGGCGTTCTAGCTGTGATGCCCAGCCAGGTTGGTCAACCTGGTGATGGGCGCGGCCTTCCCGATTGCTGAGTGGGGCCGGTGGTGGTTGTACTCGTGGAGC